>PLEA01000504.1:0-14744 GCA_003136335.1 Acidobacteriaceae bacterium
ATCTCGTTGAGCGGAATCGTCGCACTTTTTCATCTCGATGGCCGGCCAGCAGAGCTGGCAACTCTAGAGCGACTCGTTCGTCCCATCCGTCACCGCGCCGTAGGTGGACTAAAGCTCTTGCTTGAGGGCCCGGGCGGCCTTGCCCATCTGCATTTGCAAAATACTCCCACTTCATGCAACGAGGTGCAGCCCGCTGGTTGCCCGCAGGGATTGGCGATTTCTTTCGATGGCCGGCTGGACAATCGCGAGGAGCTCATAAGCAAATTACCCGGAACATTGGCGCTTGAGCTACAGAACCTTTCCGATGCCGCCTGTGCTCTGGCAGCCTATCGTGAATTTGGAGAATCTTTCGCCCAGCACCTTAAAGGCGATTTCGCGATCGCGATTGTTGATGGTGCGCAACAGAAGCTTCTGCTGGCGCGCGACATCATGGGAATTTGCCCTCTTTACTATTGTCAGACCCAGAAGACCTTCCTGGCCGCTTCGGAAATCAAGAGCATTTTGGCCTATCCCGGATTTCAAACCCGGCCCGATGACGACGCTTTGGCTGACCTACTGCTGGGCGGCGATCCCTATGAAAGGGAGCGCACCTGCTTTGCCGGGGTTTCTAGGGTTTTGCCGGGTCACACGCTGGTTGTGACTCCTGAAAAAATACGATCATTCCAGCATTGGGACTTCGACACGACTCGGCAAATACGGTGTGCCTCGATCGAGGAATATGCCGAGAGACTTCGTTCTCTATTCGCGCAAGCTGTGAAGCGGCGCCTACGTTCTTCCCATCCGGTGGCAGTGATGGTCAGTGGAGGCCTGGATTCCTCCGCGATTCTGTGTCAGGCCGAACGGCTGAAGAGGGCGGGAGCAAGCGTTGCGCCTTGCATCGGTATCTCGATGACCTTTCCGCAGAGTACGGATGCGGATGAGAAGCAATACCTCAATGAGATCGAAACCTGCTACGAAATCAGTATTCGAAAGGTAGCGTTTTCACGACTGCGGTTTGTGGACAATGAGAAGGCGATATGGAATTCGGAGTTGCCACAGCTTGAGTGGGATGCCAGATCCGAACTCCAGCGCATTGCAGATCAAATCGGGTGCCGTGTCGTATTGGACGGCTATTATGGTGACCAGATGCTGGCAAACGCGGGCTACCTTGTTGATTTGGCCCGCAACTTCAGGTGGCTTCAGCTGAGGCGCGATTTTGCGGAATGGGGCCGCTGGATGGCTGAGGTAGATCCGGGCGTTATGAAGCAAGAGCTCCGGTGGATTCTGTCGCGTGGATTAGTTCCTTACAAGCTCGTGCGCACAGCCCGCCGCCTTATGGGCATTCCAGAGTCGCGGCAGCCGGCATGGTACGCTCGGCCATTCCGGGAGCGCGCTTTCCGACGCTATGTTGCTTCCGGGCGCGTACCTCAGCGCTTCGCTAGTCATTATGCGAAGACATGCTATGAATTCCTGATTGCGAGAACGCGGCTGAACGTCGTCGAGACGGGCAACAAGACCGGTGCACTGGCGCTCGAAAAAGCTTACCCTTTTATGGACACCGACCTAATCGAATTCCTTCTGGCAGTACCGGGCCACGTCGTCAATTGGAAGGGAGTGCCGAAAGGATTATTCCGAGAGGCGATGAAAGGCGTCCTGCCGGAGTCCATTAGACTGAGAAATTGGAAGGGCGATTTTACCGCTCTGAACAACGACGCGGTCGCAAGCGACTACGCAAAATTCCAGAGGTACTTAGGACCCGCCTGCTGCGCGGTCACGAATGGCTACCTGGACCCGATGGGTGTGCAAAGCGCGTTCCCAAACCGGAAGTTCGATCGAAATAACAGCCTCCCGGCGGTGCAGGTGACTGCAGCCGTTGCCCTCCAGTTGTGGTTACGAGTTTTTTGGGGAGACAAAGAATTTGGTTCCCATACTGCATGAATTTGTTGATAATGAGCGAAGAGATTTGTCTATGAAGAAGGTTGTCAGTCTGCCATCACGGGGAAATGAAGCAGGCAAGAAGAAATACCAATGTCCGCAGCTGGTCTGTTATGGCAATGTCGTTCAGCTAACCAGGGGCGGGGGCGGCAACGGGCTGGACTCCGATGGCCAACACACAAAACACTGCTGGATAGCTGAAGTCATTTACGGAGTTGATGCTCCTCGCACCCAACTAGTACGTGCCTGGTTGAGCGAATGCTATGAACGACGCGAGCCTTGGAGCCTGGTCGTGTTGCCGCTCTATCGCCGCTTCGGACAGCGCATAGCGGTTTTCCTGCGCAGATGCCCAGTTTTCAAGAGCGCGTTCCGTCCGCTGTTTGATCTGGGTGTCAGGCGGGCGCATCGGGATCGCGCTGCTGCGCTGCTCGCTACGGTGGGAGCAGCGAACGCGGCTGTTTAGCGTTTGGCGCAAGAAATCTCGAAAAGACCCCCGATACTACCCTCACGTTCTTGGCAGCTCAAGCTTTCCGACACCGGGTACAATCTTCGGCAATTCTACATACTGATTCCCAGTGTTGCCCATCACCACTAACCCCTCACACTCCACCCAGGCATGTGCCTCAAGATTCGACGATTTTTTCAAGACCCCTATCTTGATTTCGGCTGCATACCCGAGGCGATTTAGCATGGCGCAGACCACCTGCGCTTTCACCAAGCATGTAGCACCCGGGATAAAGCGGGCTGTCACCTCCACGGCGCGGCAGATCTCTTCGGACGAGAGGTCAGGTCGGCGCGGTTGCGATAAGACGTGATGCGCTCGCATCAAGAATTGCGCACGGCGGGGCAGCGGCAAAAACCTGATCACCGTAACCATCCCTAGTCTTACGAAAGCCTCGGCCAGCAACCACTTAAATCGCAGCGGGCTGGCCAACAACTTATGCAGCCGCCGCATCGCGAACCTCAACCAAGCCTTTTTCGGAGAGTTGTCCAAGCAGCGTGGACAGATCGCGCTCGCATTGCTCGCTGGAAACCTCGTAGTCGCGCAGGATCGCGTCACGAATTTCTTGCACCTTTCGAGGTTGCTGAATCTGATTCCAGATCAACGTCCCAACTTCGTCGAGTCCGAAGTACAGGCCCTTGTTGAACTGCAGGATGACCGTCTCCGCGTCCACTTGGCAGGAAACCTGCGACTTAATCGCTACCACGACGGAATCTCTTGAGATCGTCATTTTACGAATCGAGGCAATCATTTTGATCAGTTTAACGGACGCGAGCCCAGCTCAAAACGACTGGAATATACATCAACAATTCCTCCAGTCTCCACCAGAACCAAACTTTCCGGCGCCGGTGTACTCATCCGGGAGGTAAAGTCTCAATTCCGGTCCGCGCGCCAGAAAGCTTTTCCGCCCGCGTGTGCTCAATGGGTAACCAGATCGTTCCCACTGGTCCAAAACCGCTCCTGTGGCTTATTGCCGCGACTACGCGATATCATTCTGCATGGTACCTAACTTCGCGTCAAGGCTTTATGCGGTAGCCTCAGTGATCACCTTAAAAGCAGCCCGTTGGGAGGTTCGGAGTGGTGTCCGCCTTCGTTCGGTCTTTCTCTTTTGATTCGATACCAGCCACGCTATTGGCGTACATGCTCGCGCAACAGTTGGTCGGTTTTGGGATCGAGGAGGCGGACGAACGGCAAGTCCCACTGCACCTTCACCATTCGCCCGATCCAGCCCGGTGGTGGGAGCCCTACCTGCGCTTGTTGGCGAAACGTCGCGATCGCATTCATGCAAGGGCCCCTGAGTTCGCGCCACTCCGGTCGCGGACTCGCTAGTAGCCGCGCACACCGGGGACATTTTCCCGCCCCTATAGCGATCCCTAGCATCACCTGCCTTGCTACTGTAAGCGAATCGCTTCCAGCCTCGCCTTTACCTCGGGCCACTCGTTGTCCAGAATGCTGAAATAAACTGTATCCCGCACCCGTCCGCTCCAGGTGATCACGTGCCGGCGCAGCGTGCCTTCTTCTCTCGCACCGATGCGCAGAATCGCGTTGCGCGACTTCTGGTTCAGCGCATCCGTCTTGAGTTCCACCCGAATGCACTTCCACACTTCAAATGCATGCCGCAGCATCAAATATTTTGCCTCGGTATTGATGGGCGTTCGCTGCCACGAGGGTGCGATCCAAGTCGCCCCGATCTCGACCCGCCGGTTGATGCGGTCAATATTCATGAAGCGAGTGCTGCCGATGGCCCGGTCCGAACTCCGCTCCACCGTGGCAAACACCACGGACTCCCCGCGCTCCTGCTCGTCAAACGCCTTGTCGATCAGTCTCTCGAAGTCCTGCGGCGTCTTCATGGAGTAAGGAATCCAGCGGAAGATATCCTCCAGATCGTTCTTCGCAACTTCCCAGAAAAGTTTCGCGTGCTCACGGCGAAGCGGTTCCAGACGCACCACGGCGCCTTCCAGCGTCACCGGCAAAACGATGTTCAGAGGAGCAGCGTCCACATTCATGCTTTCCTTTCCCAGTGCGGCTCCCCCATCCCTTCGATGGGCTTTATCCTCACCTGAGCCGTTCTTCAGGCGCAGGAAGGATCTCGCGCGCACAAATCCACAACCCCTCATTATCTTGCATCTCGCCGCCGTTTCAGGCATCTCACTAGGACGCGGGTACTGACGGATGCCGGCGGCATTTCGTCCGCAATGACTGCCGTTGACTTGCGTGTTGAATAGTAGTTGTTGACTTTGCGATGATCTCACACGTCAAACTAGCGGCCATGCGATCGGCATCTTACCGACGTTGTCAGGAGAATCCTCAGTGAAGGCGCACTGTCTTCCGTTCTCCGAAATCCCGCATACCACGCGCCTCTTTACCGACTTCCTGGCATACTCTCCCAAAATTCACCCGTTCTACCCCACACCACCTCATTTCAATGAATGGCTGAAGGAAGAAGCCCCAAAGATTTCCTACGATTCCTCTCGCCGCGAGCGCGTCACCGCCATCCTTGAACGCCAAAACAAATCCTGGGACGCCTCTCCGCAAACGCTGGCCAATCTCGATCGCCTGCGCAAAGGTGCAACCGCGGTCGTCACCGGACAGCAGGTTGCACTCTTCGGCGGACCAATGTTCGCCATCTACAAGGCGCTGACCGCGGTCAAACTCGCAGAAGAGGCAACCGCGGCTGGAGTCAATGCCGTTCCTGTTTTTTGGCTGGCAACTTACGATCATGATCTGGCCGAGGTGAACCACCTTTCCATCCCTGGACCGGATGGCGCTCCGCAGGTACTGACCACGCCCAGCCACGATGTTCCTGGGGCGCCCGTGAGCGCCGTGCGTCTTGGGGACGAGATTCTTCCTCTCGTCGAACAGGCGGCAAAACTTCTCGGCGATTCCGAGGTGTTGCAGTTTCTGCGCGAGTCCTACCGTCCCGGTGAATCGCTGGGCACGGCCTTCGCCCGTCTGTATGCCCGCGTCTTCGCGGAGCGGGGTGTGATTCTGCTCGATGCCTCCGATCCCGAACTCGATCGCGTTGCGGAGCCCGTGTATCGCGCCGCCATTGAACGTGGCGACGAACTGGACGCCGCGCTGCTGGCGCGCGGCGACGCACTCGAAGCCGTAGGCTATCACCAGCAGGTGAAGGTCACTCCGTCCTCGGTATTGCTCTTCACCCTCCGGCAGGGCGCACGCACTCCGATTCATCGTCGCGGCAATGGCGGCACCGCGGAATTCGTGATTGGCACCGACTCCGCGGCAGAGAAGCTCTCACAAGCCGAGCTGATCGCCCGCATCCGTTCCAGTCCAGACCAATTCAGCCCGAACGTCCTGCTTCGACCGATCGTTCAGGATTATCTGCTGCCCACCCTCGCCTACACCGGCGGCGCGGCCGAGACCGCTTATTTCGCGCAAGCAGGAGCGGTCTATGAGGCTCTTCTCGGTCGCGTCACGCCCATCGTCCCGCGCTTTTCCGCCACCCTGGTGGAGCCGAAGGTGCAGCGCCTGCTCGAGCGTCACGGAGTCACTGTGCTGGACGTGTTCAGCGGTCCCGAGGCGTTACGCCAGCAACTGGCGGACCACGGACTGCCCAAGGATCTGCAGGCCGCCTTCGAAGACGCAAGAAAATCCTTGGACTTACACCTGTCCAACGTCAAAGAGAAGCTGCTGAAGCTCGACCGCACGCTGGTCGATGCCGCGGAAACCGCCCGCTCGAAGATTGAATACCAACTCGAACGTCTCCACTCCCAGGCCGCGCGCGCGGAAGCGCTGAAAAGCGAACTCGTGGCTCGCCACGCAGACACTCTCAGTCACGCGCTCTATCCCGACAAGGGCCTGCAGGAACGCGGCATCGGCGGCATCTACTTCCTGGCACGCTACGGCCGCGAATTTCTGCACCAACTGCACGACGCCATCCATCCCGATTGCCACGACCACCAACTCCTGGAGTTGTAGTTGTAGCGCCCCCGCCCGGGCAGCTGTCGCGGAGGCGTCTCGCCCACGCATGCGAGCGCAAACATGCGTAGAGACAGCCGCCTCGGCTGTCCCGCGCAGGCGAAGCCGAGCGGAATTCGTGCGGGGGCTGGTCTCAGACCTGGAGCTCGGCGCCATAATCCTTGAGCCATTCTTCCAGATCCGCCAGCGACTCCACGCGCGGCAATCCTCGCTCGCGATACGCTCCCGCCACGTCGAACAGCACCGCCTGCATCCCCGCCTGGCGCGCGCCCACATAATCCACGGAATACACATCGCCCACATACAGGCTCTCGGCTGCCTCTGCCTTCATCTCGCGTAGCGCCGCTTCGAAGATCGCCGGATGCGGTTTCTCATGCCCCACCTTCCCCGAGTCCGTGATGCTCTGAAAGCAATCCACAATCCCGCAGCGTCGCAGCACCGCGTCAATCCTGCCGTCGGCGTTGGAGATCACCGCAATCGCGTATTCCTTTCGCAGTCGCTCCAGCGCATCGCGCGTGCCGGGCAGAATCTGATCCCAGTTGGCCGAGTTTTGTGTATTCTCGACCAGCGTATTGCGCACGCCATCGTCCAGGGCATTCAGTCCTCGCAGCAGATACGTGTGGAAAATCCACCAGAATCCACGATCCACCTTGCCCTGCAGGAGCCCCTGATCGAATTCCTGCTTGGTGCGCCGCTCCAAAGCTTGCCAGGCTTCGAGCGTCGGATGGCGATCCTCCGGCAGCGGTGCCAGCATGCGAGCGCGGTTGGGAAACAGCAGCGTATTGCCCACATCGAAGAAAATGAAGCGGCGTTTGGCCACGAATCCATAGTAACCAACGCGGGAAGAATCCGGCGCGCCTCTTGAAACGAGTTGCTCACCTTCTTCTGTGCCGTGAAACCATGCCGGGAAAAAGATGTAAGATCAATTTCGGCTCGCGGCCGGCAAACCGGCTTTCCGGGCCTCTTTAAACCCATGGTGCTATCTGCTGCAGTGTCGTTGATCGCGAGCTTCACCCGAACCACGCGGGCCGCGCTCGCCTTCTACCCGGTCGCACGCGCTTACCCGGCTATGTTCTTAGGCGTGGCCGTCACGCTGCTGTACCGCGGGTCGCGGCAGGATGTTTACAACATTCTCTGGGCGGTCGTGTTCGGCTTTGCTACCCTCAACATTCTCAGCCTGGCCGCCCGGCGCCTCGAGCCCAGCCGCCGCGGCCTGAGCTTCGGGGAACTCATGGCTGTGATGGTTGTCCTGCTGTCGATCTTCCTGCTGGGATGGGAAATGCTGAACCTGTTCCACGTCTTTCCCATCAAACTCAAGCGCTGAAAAACAACAGTTCTCAGTTCTCGGTTCTCAGTTCTCAGTAAACCCCAGGGATCCAGCCGGCAAGTTCAAGACTGGTTTGTCGATTTGCTGCCGAACTGCGAACCGAGAACTGACAACCGCTCCCCGTTTTGCGGTATGATTCGCTAAATGGCGAAGAATCCTTCCAATTTCGATTTAATGTGTCCCTGCTGCAATGCGGTGCTTAAAGTCGACACCGCGACCCGCGCTGTCATCGCTCACACCGCGGCGGTGAAGCCGAAGATGTTCAACGACATGGAAGCTGCGGCCAAGGCCATGCGAGAGCAGGACAGCCGCCGGGAATCGATTTTCCAGCAGTCCGTCGAAGCTCAAAAGAACGCTTCCGACCTGCTCGAGAAAAAGTTCCAAGAGGCCGTGAGGAAGGCGAAAGAGAGTCCCGACACCGGCAAGCCAATTCGAGACTTCGATCTCGATTGATTTCTCCGCGCATGAATCTCCCGCCTCCGCGCCCGCTTCTTCTTGGCCACCGGGGTGCCCGCGCCCTGAAGTCGATTCCGGAAAATACTACGGCGTCGTTCGATCGAGCTCTGGCCGACGGCTGCGACGGCTTCGAATTCGACGTGCGCCTCTCGGCGGATGCGAAACCGGTGGTGTGCCATGATCCGCAAACCGGCGACGTTGAGATCGCG
This sequence comes from Acidobacteriaceae bacterium, assembly GCA_003136335.1. The sequence goes on from PLEA01000504.1 coordinate 8,348, forward strand.
CGTGCCCCAGCCGGCCAGTTGGCCGCGCTGCCGCAGTTGCAGGATGTTCTTGCCCGCTACCAGGATCGCGCCTTTCTCGACATTGAACTCAAAGTTTCCGGCCTGGAAAGAGTTACGGTAGAGTTGCTGCAGAACTGCCCGCCCCGCCACGGATTCGTGGTGTCGTCGTTTCTGCCGGAAATCCTTCACTCGATTCGCGCCGAAGACACGAGCGCTCCCCTAGGCCTGATCTGCGAGACAAAAGCGGAACTACGCCTTTGGAGCGAACTCCCGATCGAGTATGTGATCCCCCACTACAAGTTGGTTGACGAGACTCTGCTCCGGCAGTTCAAAGATGCCGGCCGGAAAATTTTGGTGTGGACGGTCAACGCTCCCGCAGACATGCAGCGTTTCGCCGAGTCCGGCGTCGACGGCATCATCTCCGACGACACGAAGCTTCTCTGCCGAACGCTGGCTACGTGAAGGCCTCGGATGAAGTCCTTTCGCGGCGTCAAGTGTAAACGACGAGTTTATAATGGCTGCTATTTTCCAGGTCATGAAGGAGTTGCGGATGATTCGATTCTTGGCCCTTTTTATCTTGCTGACATCCCTATTGAGTTCCACCACCTTAGCAACGCCCCAGCAGACTGACCTTGAGGCCCGCAGAAAGGCTCTGAACGATCTGCTCGCTGAACGCTGGGAATACACCCTCCGCACCAGTCCGATCTACGCTTCCATACTCGGAGACAAGCGCTGGAACGACCAATTGGACGACTTTTCGCAGAAGGCGATTGACGACGATCTGGAGCAAAGCAGGAAATTTCTCGCCCGCTTCAATGCCATTAGCACCACCGACTTCCCGGAGCAGGAAGCTCTGAACAAAACCCTGATGGTCCGTGATCTGCAGCTTTCTCTCGAGGAGGCTCCTTTCAAGCCTTGGGAGATGCCAGTTTCTCAGTTCGGCGGGGTTCACATCGATCTCCCACAACTGGTCTCCCTGCTCTCGTTCCAAAGTCTCAAGGACTACGACGACTACGTCTCGCGTCTGAAGCAGATTCCTCGCCTCTTCGACGAGAACGTGATCCAGATGCGCAAAGGCATGGCCGATGGACTGATGCCCCCGCGCATCCTGTTGGAAAAAGTAGTCGAACAGGCCAATGGCCTCTCCACCAAAACGCCCGATGCCACTCCTTTCGCGGAGCCTTTCGCCAAGTTTCCCGACTCCATTCCGGCCGCGGAGCAGAAGCGGCTGCGCGAGCAGGGACTGGTAGCGATCCGCGACTCCGTTCTTCCTGCCTATGTGAAATTTACAGTCTTCGTGCGAGACGAATACGCCCCAAAAGGGCGAACCGATCCGGGCGTGTGGTCGCTCCCCGATGGTCCCGAGCGCTATGCGTTCCGTGTGAAACAGAGCACCACAACCAATCTTTCGCCGGAAGAGATTCACCAGATCGGCCTGGCTCAAGTCAAAGAGATCGAAGCCCGCATGCTGGAAGTGGTCAATCAGCTCGGCTACAAAGATCTTAAGAGCTTCAGCGCGTCTCTCTCTGCTAATCCCAAGGTCCACGTGCACTCTCGCCAGGAGATTCTCGACCTCTATCAAAAGTACATCGATCAAATGTATCTGAAGCTGCCTGCGATGTTCGGCCGTCTTCCCAAAGCCAGGCTGCAAGTCATGCCCATCGAGGAGTTTCGCGAGAAGGAAGCCTCTACCCATTACGTTCAGGGAGCTCAGGATGGATCGCGCCCCGCTCATGTCATGGTCAACACCGGCAACTTTGAGAAGGGCACCACGCTCGACTTTGAAACCACGGCCTATCACGAGGGCGTCCCAGGGCATCACTTGCAAATCGCCATTGCTCAGGAACTGCCGCAGCTTCCGCCGTTCCGCCAAAACGAGTATTACACTGCTTACACCGAGGGTTGGGCTCTCTACTCTGAGCGCTTAGGCAAGGAAGTCGGATTTTTCCAAGACCCCTACAGCTATTACGGCCACCTGCAGGACGATATGCTTCGCGCCATTCGTCTGGTTGTAGACACCGGATTCCACTACAAACACTGGACGCGGCAGCAGGTGGTTGATTTCTTCCACGACCACTCGGCCATCGACGAGGCCGAAGTCCAGAGCGAGACGGATCGTTATATGGCATGGCCCGCCCAGGCTCTGGGCTACAAGATCGGGCAACTGGAGATCCTGAAGTTGCGCCAGTACGCGAAGAATCAATTAGGCGACAAGTTTAGCCTGAGCGCTTTCCATGATGAAGTGCTGGGAGCTGGTGCGTTGCCGCTGGACGTTCTCTCGACCAGGGTCCACGAGTGGGTTGCAACGCAGAAGGTCAGCGCAACCGCTTCCCTGAAGTGAGGTCAATCCTGGTCCAAGCTTTGTGGGGTAGGGTGGTTTGGCTGTCCTACTGCGCCCCAGCCGCCAAAACATTGCCCGATGCCATCGCCGCCTTCGCCTCTTTAATCCCGGCCTGGATGTGCTGCTCCCAATCGAGATGCGGAATGGGGGAGGCCGCGGCAGTCTGGTAGAGAGCAAGCGCTTCCTGCGGGCGGTTCAGACGCTTCAGGCAAAGCCTCGCCGCGCTGAGTTGGGCCGTCAGCGCTTGCCGGTCGGCGGGATACGTTTGGGCGAGGTGTTGATACTCCGTGAAGGCGCGTTCGAAGTCTTGCATTTCTTCCGCTCCCTTGCAGAGATCGAGCCAAATAGCGACTGGCAGCTTGCTTCCGCCAGAATTAGTAAACTCCGCATAATCCTGAAACGCTGCTTCGATTTCGTGCGCCCTCAGATGGATTGCGCAGGTCATTACGGTCGCCTCGAGGGAATCTTTCGTATTATTTTGGCCCGTATGAATCTGCCGCAGCAGGCTCCAGGCGTCGAGCGAGTTCGGCTTCGCCGCGACGTAATTCGTCAGAACCGCCAGGGCTTCTGGAAGCTGGCCGTGCTCCATCATCCCGTTGGCCTGTTCGAGTTCCGGATCATTCGTCCAGCCGACTTTTTCTTCAATCGCCTTATTCGCCTTTTGCTCCAGGCCGGAATGCTGGATCGCTACTGCGGCCAGCGCTCCAAACAGAAATCCGCCAACGTGCGCCCAGTGCGCCACGCCGCCCGACGATCCAGTCAGCGATCCGAAAAAGATTTCGCTGCCCAGCCAAAGCGGCAGCAGCCAGTAAGCCGCGGCCTTGAAGCGATACAGTTTAAACATGAACAGCCAAGCCATCTCAATCTTCATCTTCGGGAAGCGCACCAGGAACGCTCCCATCAGAGCCGCCACTGCTCCCGACGCGCCTAATGTTGGCGTGATGCTCCCCGGATTCGACCAAGCATAAAATTGCAGCGCAGCCGCGCCCGCAATCAGATAGAACAGCGAGTAAAGCCACCGCCCCCAAACATCCTCCAGCACAAAACCCGCCAGCCACAGAAACCACATGTTCCCAATCAAGTGCAGCCACCCGCCGTGCAGGAAATTTGCCGTCAGATAGCTGATGGGCCGGGGCTGCGCCGGCACGAAGGCGTACTGCTCGGTAATCGATGACTTCGACAGTTTCACAAACTGCGCATTGAGCGAATCCATCTCGTTCTGCAGGTTCGACGCGTCCTCGCTCATCTTGAGCTTGGCGTCGTAGGCGTCGATGATGTCGCGATTGGGATTCTCTACTTGCTTCCACTGCTCGGGATGGCTCTGCTTGAATCCGTCGACCAGATGCTGCGATTCCGCCTGCATCTTCAACTCAGGGTGCAGCGCCGCCAGAATCAGAATATGAGATTTCACCTCGCCCAGTGCGGGCGCCTCATCGTCCATCGCCGACATGGTAAAAAGAAAGACCCCTACATTGATGGCGATCAATGCGAGCGTGACCACCGGCCAGCGCCGGGCCGTCATATTCTCGTGCTTGATGGGAATCAACATCCGACTATGCCCCGTTACCTCTAACCCGACAGTCTGCGCCAGTGTAGTTTCGCTTCGGTCCCATTCCCAGATGACGCAAGGCCGTGAACCGATAGTAATCAGGGGTGTCGATTGGCGATCGCTGTTCCCATTCCTGAGGCGTCATCCTGAGCGCAGCCGTTTTTCAGGCGGAGCGAAGGATCTCGCGTGCACTGCATCGGGTGCTATCCACGTCAGATCCCTCGCCCAGCTGAAAAACGCCAGGCTTCGGGATGACGCCTCCAGAAGGAAGTGAGAAAGTCTAAGCCGCGCCTGCGATATACTTCCGAAACCTTACCTTCTTCCAGATTGGGGACTGTTCGAAATGGCCGTTGGCGTTCGCACTCAGGACCTGCGCAAGGTCTATCACTCCGCTCCGCCATTAGGCGCTGCCGGGGGTTTTATTGCGCGCGCCGACGCCAAAGGCGGGAAGCAGCCGAAGGTTCAAATCCCGGCCCTCGACGGACTTTCGCTGGAAGTTCTTCCGGGAGAAATTTTCGGCCTTCTTGGCCCAAACGGCGCGGGTAAATCCACTACAGTCGGAGTCCTCACCACCCGAGTGCGGCCAACATCTGGCCAAGCCTGGATTGGCGAGCATGACGTGTGGAAGGAACAGGCCAAAATCAAGCACCTGATCGGGGTTGTGCCGCAGCGCCCTAATTTAGATTTTTCTTTGACTGCGCGCGAGATTCTCGTTTTTCACGCTGCCTACTTTGGAATCGGCTCCAAGCTAAGAAATGAACGCGCCGACGCGTTACTGGAAAAGTTCAAACTTACCGAGCGCGCCAATCAGATGGTGCGCGGCTTTTCGGGCGGCATGATGCAGCGGCTTTCCATTGCCCGCGCCATGATGCACGATCCGCAAGTGCTGTTTCTCGATGAACCCAGCGCCGGGCTCGATCCTCAAACCCGGATTCTGTTGTGGGAGATCATTCGCGAATATCATCAGGCGGGAAAAACCGTACTGCTGACCACCCATAACATGGAGGAGGCTGACGCGCTCTGCCAGCGCCTGGCCATCGTGGACCACGGCCATATGATTGCCGTGGGCACGCCGGAGCAGTTGAAGGCATCGATTCCCGGAGGATTCGTGCTGCGCCTTCGCTTCGGGAATCAGACCGCCGAATTGCTGCAGCGGTTGCAGGCGCTGGCGGGAGTCCGCGAGGTGCGCGCTGTCGACGGCACGGGTGCCGACGTCTATGCGGACCGCGGCGGCTCGCTTATTCCTGAGATCGCGACCTTGGCCGCGAAATCCGGCGCGGAGTTGTCCGACGTTCACATTTCTGAACCGAGTTTGGAAAATCTCTTCCTGCACCATACCGGAAGGAGCCTGCGCGATTGAACTGGAAAACTTTTTTCGCCATGCTGGCGCGCGACGCTCATGTAGCGCGGCGGAATGCGATTCAACTCCTGATGCAGACCTTCCTGCAGCCGTTACTCTTCGTCTTCATCTTCGGCAAGGTGATGGTCGGCAGCGGTTATATGCCCGAGGCGTACAAAAGTCTCCTGCTGCCCGGCATTATCGCGATCAGCATGGTCTTCACTGGAATCTGGGCGGTGGCCATGCCGCTCATCGCGGAATTTCAGTGGACCCGCGAAATCGAAGACCGCCTGCTCGCCCCCATCGACGTTGCCTGGATCGCGATCGAGAAAGTCATCGCCGGAATGCTGCAGGCGCTGGTGGCCGGGCTGGTGGTGATTCCCCTGGCGTGGCTCGTGCTTCGACCCGGAGTTGAAATCAGCATTGGCACTCCGTTGACCTTCGCTGTGATCATTGTGCTGGTCGCTGGTTTTTCCGCATGCGGAGGACTGGCTTTGGGATGCAGTATCAATCAGCAGCATATTGGGCTGATGTTCAGCATGGTAATGACCCCCATGATTTTCTTTGGCTGCACCTACTATCCATGGAGCGCCCTGAAAACTTTCCCTATCCTGCAAAAAATTGTGCTCCTCAACCCGCTGGTGTACGCCAGTGAAGGACTACGCGCCACTCTGGTTCCGCAGTTCCCGCATCTGTCGATAACCGCCGTGCTCGTTGCGCTGCTTTTCTTTGACGCTTTGCTGCTGATTGTGGGATTGCGGCAGTTCGAGAAGAAAGCGGTGAGTTAATCGGCGGCCGCTTCCAGCGCGGAAACGCCACGGGATGGTTTCTTCAGGAACGCGGTGCGCTCCGTCTCAAACGATTCCAGATTCGATCCCAGATCCTGCTCGTTCCAGCCCAGCACGGCGCCAATGCGTAATGCCGCCTCCCGGCTGCAGGATTCCGACCAGCACGCTCCCAGCGCCACCGGAACCCGGCGCAGCAGCACGTCGCCCAGGGTGACAGCGAACTCTTTTCGATAAGCCTCCACCACTTCGGCCACGATGTGCGAGCTATGCGGACAGATGGGCGCCCGCAGTTCCGCACTCACCAGCGCCATGCGAGCAATATCCATCGCGCGCGGGCCGTGCCACTCCATCATGCCGCGGGCGGTTTCTTCGCTCACCGA
>PLEA01000504.1:14833-15033 GCA_003136335.1 Acidobacteriaceae bacterium
GAGTTCGGCAGAGGACGCACTCCCGCAAACGCATATTTGATATCGTGTGGCGAGATCTTCGCCTTCGGAAATAGCTTGGCCACCGTGCGCAACAGATATTCGATTTCCTCGTTGGAGGGCGCAGTCCTTCCCGGGTCGCCGGTGTCCGGGACCTCGGTGGTGCCCACCAGTACCTGCTCATTCCACGGCAAAACAAAGAC
>PLEA01000685.1 GCA_003136335.1 Acidobacteriaceae bacterium
TCGGTGCGCGAGCGCATCACCAGATTACCGAAGCCTTCGGTGAGGCAAATCTCCGCCGTCCGCATTTGGTCGCGGCTGCGCGGGCCCCACGCGGCGCGGCGGCGATAGGTAGTCGCGTCAGTGTCAGACAGGTAGACCGTCCCACTTTCGGCGCTAAACAGGGTGACGACCTGGCGAAGGGTCAGGTTCAGAATCTCGTCGAGGTCGAAGGACTGCGCGGCAACGACGGCCATGGCATTCAGCGCATTCAATTCACGATTGCGACGGCGCATCTCGTCTTCGGCGCGCCGCTTCTCCGTCATGTCGAGAACGAATCCCTGGTAGCGTTCGATTTTGCCAGTCGCATCGCGTTTGGCGAAGCTGCTCTCCACTGCCAGCAGAACTGTTCCATCCTTGCGCCGCAGGCTGACTTCGAAGTTGCGCACGTAATTGTGAGTGTCAATCTCGCGGCGGAAGGCGTCGCGCTCTTTAGGATCGACGGAGATTTCTGAATCCAGGTTCAGAACCAGCAACTCTTCGCGGTTACTGTAACCGAGCATATGCACGAAGGCATCGTTGCAATCGAGAAGGCGGCCCGCAGAGTTGGCGACGTAAACGCCTTCCTGCACCTGCTCGAAGAGCAGGCGATATTTCTCTTCCGCGGAACGACGGTCGGTAATATCGCGGATCACGTGCATCGTCCCTTTTTGCGGGCTACCTTGCTCGGTATAAGAAGACGTTGAAACCACCGAGAAGCCGCCGAAGCACGGGTCGGCACCCTCGGTGAACTCTTCGCCCACGCCCATGGCGCAGTAAGGGCATCCCGTCCATTCGCCCAAACTGTGCGGCAACATAGACTCGCACGAATTGCCGATCACATCCGCGGCGGCTTGGCCGAGCTGTTCAAGAAGAACCTGATTGGCCTTAATGATGCGGTAGTCGGCATCGTGAGCGAGAATAATGTCGTGAATCGAATCGAACGTATTTATCCACTGCCGCTGTGAGCGCAGGTTCTGCTCGAGCAGGCGGAAGTTTTCGACTGCCACTGCAAGTTGCTTGGCGCAGGTCTGGAGAAAATCCAGTTCTTCCGGGGTCCATTGTCGGCTCCCGGAATCGCCGAGCAGCAGCAATCCGATAGGCGATTTGTTTCCAGTGATGGGGACCATTACGAGCTGGCGAAGCTTTTCGGCCTTAAGACATGCTTTGGGTTCGGCACCAGCAGCATCCCGCGTCGTAATTTGCGGACCGGGCTGCGCCAGCAATTGCTGGATGTCGTCGTTGATCTCGGCAAATCCGGCGTCGCGCAGGAAGTCCGGGGATAGCCCCACCGCGTGAGTGGCGACCAGGTGTCCGCCCTCGAGCAGCCGGAACCATGTGGCCCGCACTCCAGTCACACGCTTCAGTTCCTCGACCGCCGACTGGACCACGTTTCCGTATTGCTGAGCGCTGACCAGACTGGTGGTGATAGCCTGCACGGCGTACAACCTTCGCGTGCGTGCCCGCGACTCATCAAAGACCACCAGCAACAGGCTTACACCGAGTGCAATCTCCGCCGCCAGGAATGCCGCGGGGGGCACGCTGTCGGTGAAGGGCGACCAGGAAAGATGGAGCGACGGCAAACACAGCGCGAGCAACCATGCGGATGGCTCCCAGCGGCCGCGGCGTGCGCGCAGCAGCGCCAGCGATGCCGTCAGCAAGATGATTCGGTAGCCGACCTCGACGGCCATGCGCAAGGGCAGGGAATCTGGCCACAACAGAACGCGGGCGCCGGCAAAGCCCACCAAGATGGGAGTAATCACCATCAACGGAAGGATAAGATCACGGGCGCGCGCGTAGAGCAGAATGGCCCCCGCCATCAACCCCACGGCGAGCACGAACGTCGCCTGCACGGCCAGCAAATCGAAAGGAGCAGGTATTTTAGCCGCGAAGCAATGCTCCGCCAGACGCGAAAGCACGAAGGTGGTTAGACCCAGGACCCAAACGTTGAAATAGTTTTCGCGGAACGCACGCAGGGCGAGCACAGAGGCGCCCAGCAGAATCAGCAGCGCCAATTCTGCCGCTGATGGCCTGGCGAGACCAAGCCTTGCAACCGTATTCCAAATCGACCAGAGGGATGCGCTCATCGCCTTGCGGACGTACGTCTTCCTTGCTTTTGAATATCATGGCCCGGCGCTTTCTCGATGGAGTTTCCGGACCTCAGTGATTACTTTCGGCATCTCGCGAGTGGGTTACAATCGCCGATAGACTCTCGTGTGTCCCCATGCCAGATCGCATTCTTGTAGTTGACGACGAAGAACCGATTCGGGAGATCGTCGCCTCCATGCTCGGTACCGCCGGATATGCCTGCAAACAGGCGGTTTCCGGTATGGAAGCTCTCGCCGTGCTCACCTCCGGGGAAGAGTTTGAGTTGATGCTGTCGGACCTGATGATGGCGGACCTCGACGGCATTGGCCTGTTGGAGCGCACCAAGGAGAAGTATCCCGACATGCCGGTCGTGATGGTTACCGCCGTGCACGATATTTCTGTCGCGCTGGCTGCCATTCGGAACGGGGCATACGACTATCTTTTGAAGCCTTTCGAGCGCGAGCAACTCCTCAATACGGTCAGCCGCGCCTTGGAGAACCGGCGTCTGAAGGTGGAAAACCGAACCTATCAGACGAACCTGGAGTCTCTGGTCAAGGCCCGGACCGATCAACTGCAGGCTGCGATGTCCAGCCTGGAGCGCTCGTATGACATCACGCTTGAGGCCCTGGGCGACGCACTGGACCTGAAAGATCGTGAAACCGAAGGCCACTCCAAGCGCGTAACCGCCTTCACTATTGCCATCGCCCGCGCCATGGGCCTGACTCGCGAACAGATCAATACCATTGCCCGGGGAGCTTTTCTGCACGACATTGGCAAGATGGCGATTCCGGACAAGATCCTGAATAAGCCGGGAAAACTTGAACCCGACGAAATGACGATCATGAAGGAGCATGCCTACCACGGCTATCAGATCGTCAAGAAAATTCCATTTCTCGCCGAGGCTGCTGAGATTGTGTACTCGCATCAGGAGCGCTTCGATGGCAGTGGATATCCCCGTCGTCTGAAGGGAGAGCAGATTCCCCTGGGGTCCCGCATCTTCTCGGTCGCCGACACTCTGGACGCCATTACCTCCGACCGCCCTTACAGGGCGGCGCAATCACTGCAGGCTGCGCGTGAGGAAATCGCGAAATGGTCCGAGCGGCAGTTCGATCCCGAGGTTGTGAAAGTGTTTCTCAATATGCCGGAGAATATCTGGGAGGATCTGCGCAAGGAAATTCACGCCCAGATCTACCGGGTGGCGTATTCCGCAGGGTCCAAGGGCTAAATCCGCGCACTAAATCCGCACAGCAGGCAGCAATTTCCCTCTTTTTCCCATCCAATCGGGTAGTAATTAGAAATCTCGGGAGATAACTATGCCCAGTCGAACTCTTCGCTTGCTCTTTCCGGTTGCTGTCCCGCTGATCCTCCTCTTTTCCATGTCGGGGTTTGCGCAAGATGCGCCTGCGGTGCCCGCCAATGTTGTGCCACAAGGCACTGTCTTTCTCATCCAGCTTTCGGATCAGCTTGATACCAGAACGGTGAAGGCAGGCGATCATTTTCATGCCCGCTTGGCCGAATCCCTGGTCACAGCGGATGGCCAGACCATCGAGTCGGGAAAGAAGATCAAAGGGCATGTCAGCGCTGTCGAACCGGGGCTGCGCACCCGCATGATTTTGAGCTTCGACGAGATCGAGACTGCGAAAGGATGGGTGCCGCTCATCGCTACGGTTACAGGCGTCCCCGGTGAACATGGGCTGAGACAGATCGGGGAAGAGGGAGAAATCGGGCGGCAAGGGATGAGCAAGGAACAGATTGCCGAGGCTATCGTTGTGGGAGCCGGCAAAGCTGCTGCCGAAGGAGAAAAGTCTGGCGGGAAGCGCGGAGCTGCCGCTGGGGCCGGTTCCGGTGCGGCTGAAGGCGCTGTGTCAGCCTTTGAATCAGGACATGATCTGATTCTGGAAAAGAGCACTGCTCTCGAGATTCGCCTGGACCGCAACCTGCAAGTTCCGTAGCGATAGACGGTTTGAGCAACAGAGATTACGAAGCGACCGCCGGAGCATCGTCCGCGGACCTCGCAAGATCCAGGCTTGTCGCCGTTCCTTTAGAGTGGACCCCAGGGGTGGGAGTATCCTTCCCACGTGGATAGTCCACTGGGAGGGCCGGCATGGAATCAGTACGCTTTTTCCTCGCTTTTTTACTCTTTCTCTTCCTTGGCGCGAACGCAGCTCTTGCTCAGGATCGTGCTTCGGTTAACTCGCAACCGAATACTGTCTATGTAGGCGCGGAAGGCAAATTCGAAAGTGCCCCAGACACGGCGCAGATTCAATTCAACGTATCCGTGCAGGATGACAAGGCGCAGGCCGCCTTTGAGCGCGCCTCGAAGAATGTGGAGGCGCTACGACAGGTGCTGCGCGCCAATGCTGTTGATCCCAAGTCCGCGAACATTGGATTCCTTTCCGTGCAGCCAGTCTATGAGTGGAGGCCGAAGCAGAGAGTCATTGCATACCGCGTCACCACGGACGTTACGCTGAAGTTGAAGGATTTTGCCAAGGTTGGTCCCATCACCCAGCAACTCGCGGATGCCAATGTCAGCGAGACCCAGACGCTCAGCTACACTCTGGAGAACATAGATGAGGCCAAGAATAAGGCGGTCGAGGATGCGTACCGAAGGGCGCGCAACTCCGCCGAAACCCTGGCTCGCGCCAGTGGACGCACTCTTGGAGAGCTTTCTTACGCTTCCGTCGACACGTTTGAGAACCCCAGGTTAGTCATGCCTCACATGGCCCGTGCAATGTCCTCTATGTCCAATGCGGCGCCTCCTGCTCCCACGGAAGAATTTACGCCGCAGACCGTGACGGTTACCGCACACGTAAATGCGCTGTTCAATTTGAAGTAGAGGGCCTGCGACCCTTCAGAGCTGCACACGGTTCCGCCGGACTACGCCCGTTCGACTCGCTGTGCTCGCCCAGGGCAGGCTCTGGCGGGACAGCCGAGGCGGCTGTCGCTACGTGGTTGTTTACCCACCCATCAGAGAATCGCTGGTGCTGGACTAGCTGGCGGCGGAGTTGCTCCAAGGGGATCGACTTGGAGCGTGAGGCCGTCGATCTTGCGCACGACTACGAGTTGGCCTGGGGGCAGAGCGGAGGATGCGATCGCGTCCCACAGTTCGCCGTGGACGAAGACTTTGCCTTGCGGCGCGAGGGCGGTTTGCGCAACTCCGGTTTCGCCGAGCAATCCTTGAACTCCGGTGACCACTTTGTTGCGTCGCGCTTTGAGAGCAATGGTCATCAGGAAAGCGGTGATCAGGCCGAGCGGGATGCTGACGGCTAACGCAGTCAGGAGGTGGACGCGCATTTCTGGAATGGGCGAATCGACCAGCAGCAGGCCGCCCAAAGTGAGAAGCGCGATCCCTCCGATGGTTAGGACGCCGTGCGTGGCGAACTTGGCTTCGGCGGCGAAAAGAGCGAAGGCCCCGAGGATGAGCCCCAGCGCAGCAAAACGCGTGGGAAGAAAATTAAGCGCGAAGGCCGCAAGCAGAATAAAGACAACGCCGACCGTGCCAGGGATGACCGCGCCAGGATGGTTGAATTCCACGTAGAGTGAAAGCGCGCCGATGGCGAGAAGCAGGAATGCGATGTTGGGGTCCATGAGCGTGTCCAGGATGCGCTCCTTGAGAGTCATGTCAAAAGGGACGACATTCTGGCCGGTGAGGTTCAAGGAAGCGGAGTCGCCGTTAAAACGTTTAAAGTTCTTTCCTTGCATTTGGCGGAAGAGGTCGTCGGGTCCGGAGGCGACGTAATCGATGAGATGCCCCGCCAAGGCTTCCTGCTCGGTGAAAGACTTCGACTCCCGCACGGCACTCTCGGCACTTTCGACGTTGCGTCCGCGTTTGGATGCGACGGAGCGCATGAGGGCCGCAGCGTCATTCTCGATTTTCCGATTCATCTCATCGTCCGGCTTGACCTGCACTGGACCAATGAGCGTGACGGGATGCGCGGCGCCGGCGGCGGTTCCTGGAGCCATGGCTGCGACGTCAGCGGATTCGAGGATGAATATTCCCGCAGAACCGGCGTGACCGCCGGTGGGCGTCACGTAGACGATGACTGGCACGGGGGAGCTTGAGATCTTCTCGATGATCTCGCGCGTCGAGCTGACAAGGCCGCCGGGAGTATTCATTTCGATCAATACGGCTTGGTCGTTGCGACGGTGAGCTTCATCGATGGCGCGGGCGATGTACTCCGCGCTGATGGGTTGGATGGTGTCATTGACGACGACTTTGAGGATCTCGCCGGAGGCGGGGAAAGACAAAAGAACGACCGCTACAATGCTGACGATCAGACGCAACTTCGAGTAATACCTTATGGTCGACGACGAGTGCATAGGTCCTTCGCTTCGCTCAAGATAACAACTCTCTTGCCTGATGCAACAAGCACTGGCCTTGGGGGTTGGGATCTGAAATCCGGAGCCATTACTATTGTCTCTCTATCTGGGCGGGCCGGTATGGATTTCTTGCGATGCAGGCTTCGCGCCCACGTCGGAAGTGTTTGGATCAGCGCTCCATCCGGGCAGGTAGGTGCTGCCAGTGATCAAACGCGCGCCGCGTTCGTAGGTGACATAGGAACATGCCCATTGGATGAAAACTAGGAGACGGTTGCGGAAGCCGATAAGAAAAAGAATGTGAACGAATAGCCAGGCGAGCCACGCGACGAAGCCGGAGATGTGGATTTTGCCGAACTCGGCCACTGCTGCGGCGCGGCCGATGGTAGCCAGGCTGCCTTTGTCCCAGTAGCGGAACGGAGGACGGGAGTCAAAATCCCCGCCCTCTCGCAAAGAACGCGAGAAGGACGGGGCACCCACAGACAAATCTGTGTGCGAGTCCAGTTCTTGGCGAATCGCTTTGGCGACGAAGCGGCCTTGCTGGATGGCCACCGGGGCGACGCCAGGAAGCATTTTGCCTTGCGCATCTTTCACCGCGGCGAGATCGCCGAATACGAAGACTTCCGGATACCCAGCAACGCTGAGGTCGGGGTGCACGAGCACGCGTCCAGCGCGATCGACCGGTGCGCCCAGCATTTTGCCTAGCGGGGAGGCGGCGACCCCTGCTGCCCACAGGACCACCGTTGCAGGAAGCCGCGTTTTTCCTGAATAGACAGCGCCGGGTTCAATCTGAGTCACAGTTGTCGATGTGCGGACTTCGACTCCCAGACGATTCAGCTGTTCCTGTGCGCTGCGCGACAGATCTTCCGCGTAAGCCGGGAGGACGCGCGGACCGCCTTCGATCAGCAGGATGTGCGTGCGGGCGGGATCGATGGAGCGGAATTCATGGGCGAGTGCGTGGCGGGCGATCTCGGCGAGAGTGCCGGCCAGTTCGACTCCTGTTGGCCCACCGCCGACCACCACGAAGTTGAGGGGAACCTCGGTCTCGGCGGTCTCGGCGGTCGCGGCTTGCCGCTCCGCCAACTCGAAGGCGAGGAGTACGCGGCGGCGAATTTCGAGCGCGTCTTCAATAGTCTTGAGGCCGGGGGCGTAAGGTTCCCAATCGTCGTGTCCGAAGTAGGAGTGGCCCGCACCCGCGGCGACGATCAGATAGTCGTAGGGAATGTCGGTGTCAGAGGTCTTCACGGTGCGACGGTCCAGGTCGCATCCGCTGACTTCGGCCATGAGCACTTCGACGTTTTTGTGGGAGCGAAGAATGGAACGGATGGGAGCGGCGATCTCTCCCGGGGAAAGTCCGGCAGTGGCCACCTGGTAAAGAAGAGGCTGGAAGGTATGGAAATTCTTGCGATCGATGACCGTGATCTGAACCGGCGCCTTAGCCAGCGCCTGTGCCGCATTGAGCCCTCCGAAGCCGGCGCCGACGATTACGACTCGAGGTGTCGCCTTGCTATCCATCTTGCCGCGGGTTGCTGTTACACGGTCCACCTCTATAAGATTCAGCGCGATGGCAGACGGTTCTAGAAGTTCGACGCGGGCGGATACTCCGGCCTGGGTTCGAGTGGCGATGCCTTCGGCGGCGGATCTGATTTTCGTCGCGCTGCTGGGTGCGCTTGTGTTCACGCCGCTCTCGGTGCGCCTATTGGGCGATGCTGGAATCGGATGGCACATCCGAACCGGGCAGCAGATTGTGGCGACGCATGCCATCCCGCAGGTGGATTCGTTTTCTTCGACGATGGCAGGGAAGCCGTGGTTTGCCTGGGAGTGGCTGTATGACCTGGTTGTAGGCCAGTTGGAAGCTACGCTGGGACTGAATGGGGTGGTGTGGTTTACAGCGGTGGTGATCGCGGCGGTGTTCGCGGGGATGTTTCGTTTGCTCATTGCTCGCGGGACGAACGTGCTGGTTGCGCTGGTGCTGCTGCTGTTCGCGACGTCGGCATCGATGATTCATTTTCTGGCGCGTCCGCATGTGGTGAGTTGGCTCTTCACACTGGCGTGGTTCTGGATCCTCGATTCCTCGGAACGAGACTGTTTCGACGGATTTGGCGGGCGGAGACGGCGATGGTTGTGGGCGCTCCCGCTGCTGATGCTGGTATGGGTGAACGTGCACGGCGGGTTTCTCGTGGGATTTGTACTGTTGGGAATTTTTCTGCTGGGAGCGGTGTGGACTTGGTTTAAAGCAAGCCAGAACCGGATCGAGGAAATGCTGCAGAAGATCGCAGCAAGGAAAAGGATGCGGAATCTTGCCTGGGTGTCGCTGCTTTCAGCGGCCGCGAGTCTGGTGAATCCTTATGGATGGAAGCTGTATTCACATGTGTATCACTATCTGTCGAACCGCTTCCTGATGGATCACATTGATGAGTTTCAGTCGCCTAACTTTCATGGAGTGGCGCAGAAGTGTTTTCTTGCGCTGCTGCCCATCACAGTCGCAGTTCTGGCGGTGCGGGGCCGCGAGTTGCGCATGAGCCAAGGGCTGGCGGTTTTGTTCGCCGTGTATGCGGGGCTTTATGCGTCGCGGAACATACCGGTTTCTTCCATTCTGCTGGTCATTGTGGTGGGACCGTTGGTGCCCGCAGCGGGCCTCGCTCGCGGATTCTCTCAGAGAATGGCTGCTATCGAAGTGGGACTGCGCGGTCACCTGTGGCCGAGTCTTGCGATGATCGTTACATTGGCCATCGCCGCAAACGGCGGACGGGCCGGGTCCAGTGTGTTGATGGATGCGCACTTCGATCCTAAGCGGATGCCGGTCGACGCGGTGAATTATCTGGAGAAAAATGAAGTCGCGGGTCCGGTGCTAAGTCCGGACTACTGGGGCGGATTTTTGATCTATCGCCTTTATCCGAAGTCGCGGGTCGTGGTGGATGACCGGCACGATTTGTACGGGGACGAGTTCTTCAAGTCTTACTTGAAGTTAGTGCACGTGGAACCGGGTTGGGAGGAATTCCTCGAGACGCATCCGACTTCGTGCGTGCTGCTGCCCAGAAATGCGGCCCTGGCGAACCGTCTGGTCATTACCAAGGGATGGAAACAGATTTACGCGGATAATGTGACAATAGCATTTGTGCGGGAACCTGTGAATCGATGAGGACCGTGTTTATCAGTTTCCTTGCCTTGTACACGCTGGCGCTTGCCGGGTGTTCCGGTTCGTCGTCCTCATCTTCCTCTTCCCCCACATCGCCAGGGAATCCCGTGGGTTCGAACCTCACCCCAGTGAGTTCGGATCCCTACACCGTAGCCCCCGGGCAGCATGCGACAGAAGTCGAGCCCCATATGCTGGCGAACGGAACCACACTGGTGGCGGCGTTTCAGACCGGGCGCATCTCCCAAGGCGGCGCGACTGCCATTGGATGGGCGACTTCGACCGATGGCGGAACGACCTGGAGCCACGGATTTCTGCCAGGCCTGACGACAGGCGAAGGATCAGGTCAGTACGACGCCGCCAGCGATCCCGCCGTGGCGTATGACGCGAAGCATGGAATTTGGATGATTGCTTCGTTGCCCCTCTCGAATACTTCCCAGACACCGGCTGTGGCGGTGAGCCGGTCCACCGACGGGCTCAACTGGCAGAATCCAGTAAGCGCCGCCCCAACCGCTCTCAGCTCCGATAAGAATTGGATTGTGTGCGACAGCTGGACAGCAAGCCCACACTATGGAAATTGCCATCTGGAGTGGGACGATCCCCTTAGTGCCGGCGAGATTTTTATGAGTACGGCCGTCGATGGAGGTCTTAGTTGGGGCGTGCCGACGCCCACCGCGAACTTCGCTGCGGGAATCGGTGGTCAGCCTCTGGTGCAGCCAAATGGAACGGTGGTCGTCCCGGTTGAAACTACGTTTATGTCGGCCTTCAGTTCGAGCGATGGAGGCGTGAGTTGGACCCCCACGGTGACGATCTCGAACGTTCAATTCCACGCAGATGCCGGAGGAATCCGCAGCGGACCCTTGCCGTCGGCGGCGGTGGAGGGCGCGGGAAAGGTCTGGGTGGTGTGGGAGGATTGCCGGTTTCGTGCGTTGTGCTCGACCAACGACCTCGTCTATAGCACTTCGATGGATGGGCTGAATCGGAGCGCGGTGACGCGCATTCCCATCGATGACACCTCCAGCACCGTGGATCATTTTATCCCGGGGATGGGGATTGATCCGGCAACTTCCGGCGACGGGGCGCATGTGGCGCTGCACTACTATTACTATTCGCAGAGCAATTGCACGCTATCGACGTGCCAACTCAGTGTGGGCTTCATTTCTTCGGCGAACGGGGGCTCGACCTGGAATACGCCGGGCACGCTGGCGGGCCCGATGCAGCTGGGCTGGCTGCCGATTTCGCAGAACGGGCTGATGGTGGGAGATTACATTGCAACCGCCTTTACC
>PLEA01000693.1 GCA_003136335.1 Acidobacteriaceae bacterium
TAATCGATGTTGTAGACCTTGGCGTAGCGCTCAGCACCACTGACGCGCTTCTCCGCCGTATTCTCAGCGGCTTCGATGTAAATGCAATTCGACGGACAATTGGCGGCGCACAGGAAGCAGGCCACACACTTTTCCAGTCCGTTCTCATCGCGCTGCAGAACGTGGGCGCCGCGGAAGCGGGCTTCGATGCGCGCGCCTCGCAGCGGATCTTTGCCGTCTGGATAATTTTCCACGGTCGTGGGCTGGAACATCTCCATAAAGGTGATGCTCATGCCCTTGGCGATGGCAGCGATGTTCTTCAGAACCGGCATAGGCTACTTAGTATACCGAAAGAAACGCTAAACCGTCCCTGGGACTTACTTCGGGGCGGGAGTGGAGGGCGCATGTTCCGGCACGGGGACGGCGCTCTCCAGCCACGCTGTGCACCACAGGTCCAACAGCATTTGTGATCCGGCGGCGAGACGGTGAATGGTGAAGTCGAATGCGGCGGGAGAGCCCTTTCCGGTGAATCCACCAGACTTGTCGAGTTCGTAGACGTTGTCGACCAGACCATTCGACTGCTTTAGGTAGGCGAGGTAACGCGCGAAGGGATCGTCGAGTCGCTCGGGACTCTTTACTAGTCCGGCAAAATCTTTGGCGGTGATGTTGGCGGCCACGTAGGCGCTTTCAAACTGGGAGTGGATGGTGTGCTGAGAGGTATATCCGTTGGGATTCGGGCCGACCCAACCGTTGTACTGGATGGTGGTGTGCAGAGGTTGCGAACCATCGGCAACGTAATGGCCGAGCCAGCCGGCGTAGAAGATGATCGCTTGCTGCACCGCATGCGTAGGCTGATGCGAGGCCAGCCGCTGCCGGTAATCGCGGAATGCGGCTTTCAGGCGGCCATACACTTCCATCGTGATATAGGGCTGCAGACCGACATGCTCGGGAAGGTAGTCGTCAGGATGGTCCGTGGTCGAGGCGCGCTTTTCGTAAAGCTTGCGATAGAACTCGTAGCGGCCCGGGGGAAGCGGGTCGAGCCAGGAGACGCGTTCCAGGTCGATGAAGTGATCGGGCTCCTGCGAGTTCTTCAGGGCGAACTCCGACGGACTTCGCCAGCGGTCGGGTTCAGGGCCAAAGTAAGCGATCTCGACGACTGCGCGGCGCAGGAAGCGCGGCATAGTGGCCGGGATCTTCTGTGCCGCGACGCGGTTGATGGCAGTGTGTCCCTCATTGCCCCAGGCGACCGCACCCACGCTCTGCAGGAGAACGAGGGCGATCAGCGCCAGGCTGATCACCCCTCGTTGGAACCGCTCGGCTTTCGTTCCACTTCGCAGACTTGTTCGCTCCTCGGCGCGCGGCATCAGAACGTCAGGTGCATCGAGAGCTGCAGGAAGCGGGGGCTGCCAATCGTGTGCTGGATCAGGCCCAAGCTACCTTGCGGGGGGATCGATGGCGGACCTTCGTAATTGGGAAAGAAGTTCACGTCGTTGTTCGGAGTGTCGAAATCGGGATGGTTGAAAATATTGAACGCATCGGCTTCAAATCTCAGCTGGTAGCGCTCTTTGAATAGGAACTGCTTGGCCAAGCTCATGTCGAAGCGCACCTGGAATGGGCCTCGAAAACTGTTCCGGCCTGTACTTCCAAACAAGGATCCATAGAGATCGCACCCGGTACTGTCGCAAGCAGGAACCCCGTTGGTCCCCGGAGCCACGAACTGGGGTGCGAAATCAGCTGAATTGAGCTTACAAATTTTTGTCGAAAATCCCTGGCAATTAGCGCCAGGCTTTGCTGCCTGCGAGGCAGTTACGCCCGGTAGCAGCGGCACAATGGGGTTCCCAATATAGTTACTGGTGCCGTAAAACAAACTCGCAACCGAGCCCGAATAGTCATAGACGCTGTAGGGCTGGCCGCCTTGCGCCACAGTCTGGCCGCCAACGGACCAGCCATTGACCACGTAGCCCCATGCCCCACCGTCCACGAACTTCGGAATCGTATAGCTGTAGTTGATCAGAAAAACGTGGGTCTGATCGAAATCCGAGGAGGCATAGTTTGCTCGCGGGGTGAGCGGATTGTTCCCGGTGAAAAAGAGTCCCAAGCCGCTCTGCTCGTCAAGCGAATGAGACCAGGTGTAAGACGTGGTGAATTGCAGGCCGTTGGACAGCCGCTTGTGAACCTGGAGTTGTAACGCGTTGAAGTTCGATATACCCTCCGCCTTATACGACACCGAGTTCATGTCGTATCCGGGATAGGGTACGCGGATCGGCGCATTGCCTGCGTATTCATTGGTATAGATGGGCTCGGTATCCAGGGGAAGTGGAGTCCCACCGTAATAGTTCTGGTTGGCCAGCGGACTGGTACCCCCGTAGGAAGTCGTCTGCCCGTTCACCACATTCGTTGCCGTGGCGATGAGTGGTTGGTTGAAGGGAATGGGCAGCACCAAATGGGTACCGTGATTGCCGACATAACCGATCTCTAACATCCAGCTGTTGGAGGGCTGAAATTGAAGGTCGAGTGTCCAGTTCTGCGTATAAGGCAGTTTGTTCGAGGTATCGTAACCGCCAAAGAGGAAAGGACCATAAAGATTACTGGACGGCCAGCATCCCGGGTAACCGCAAGCAGTCTGCTGGAGGTTCGGCAGGTAGGCGAGGAAGGCCGCTGCCGTGGCTGGCGGCGGCGGCGGCAGAGTCGTGCCGAACGGCTGAGAGAGCGTCGCGCCCTTCGCGACGGAGATCGGTTGGACGAACGGAGGCGCGAGCGTGACGCCGAATGGGCCGTTAAATCCGGACCCCGCGCTCGGCGACAGGTAGCTGAATAGCTCGCCGCGGTCGTAGTACATACCGTACCCCGCGCGCACGGTGAGCTTAGACATTGGAGCCCACGCGATGCCGATGCGGGGCGCGAAACCCCACTGGTGATTTTTCATGAGCGAATTGTTGGCTCCGGGCGTGGCGCCAGTCTTGTTATTCCCAGCGATTACCAGACCAGAGCCGGTAATTACGTCAGTCCCTGAGTCACAAGTGCCATAGGTGTACTCAGTCAAAGCTGGGTCTGCCGGCTGTCCATTGACGGTGCATTGCACGTAACTGTATTTAGAAGGGTCAAAACCTGTAAGCAGGCCGTATTTCTCCGAGAGCGGCCCGTCGATGTCCCAACGCAACCCGGCGGTTACCGTGAGGTTTTTCCTCATTTTAAAGTTGTCGTTAATGTAGGTGCCGACGGTATTGGAGCGGTAGTAACGGTGAGCCGAACCAACGAACTCATTGCCGCCGTGCAAGTTGCCTTCTACAAAGTTAAGGAAGGTCGTGAAGTCAAGCGTATCGGTATTTGTGTTGTTATTGAGAATATTGAGCTGGGTGTGGTCCCACGTCGTCCCCACACTCAGGATATGTTTTCCTTTCACCCAACTCGCGGAGGTCCCATATTCCCATTGATTCTGGATCATGCCGCCATCGCCAAAGCTGGTGCTGGGACCAAACTCCAAACCATTACTGATCGTAGGGTCCGACGTGGAGATGCCGAACTGAGGAAAAGTCGCCGAGCCAGGCAGGCTAATGCCCACCGAACTTGGGGTGAATGCTTTTGTTGTATTTGCGAAAGCTCGCAGGCGAGTGAAACCCACATGCTGTTCCCAGGTGAGGTTGGGCGAAAGCACGATGGAGTTCGCGAGGGAAAACACCTGGCTGCCAGCGGAAAGCTGTTGTGCAAATCCGAGCAGCGAACCGACCGAGCCAAAAGGATTGTTGGTGGGATTGCTCTGAATGTAATATCTCGCGGACAAGCGATCCTTGGAGCTTAAAACATAATCGATGCTGGCGATCCCTTGGTTCACCCTGGCTTGCGTATTGGGGCCTTGCACGATGGCATCGTAGCCTAGCGTGACGGCCTGCGTCGGATTGTACTGCGCGCTTGGTACCAGATACTGCCCGTTGGGAAGTTTGGCATTNNATGATGCCCTGCGTACTGCGGTCATCCGTCAAACCCAGAGGCACGGTCACATCTTTGGTGGAAGCCTCTGCATCGGCAATGCGCACTCCCTGATAGGACGCAAAGTAGAACAACTTATCCTTGATAATCGGTCCGCCGATTGTCCCGCCAAAAGCGTTCCGATTCAGGAAAGGACGAGGCAGATAAGGCTGGTTGGTGACAGGGTTGATGCCAGCGGCATTGTAGAAATACGGTGTGGCGTTCATATCGCTGTTCTGCCACTGTTCCCATAGTGAACCATGCACCGCGTTCGTACCTGACTTAGTCAGTACGCTGATGTGCGCGCCGCTGTTGTTGCCCTGTGTGGCGTCGTACTGCGAGGAGTTGACGGCGATCTCCTGAATGGCATCCGGGGGCGGAGTGGGAAGAGCCTGGCCAATCGCCCCATACACCGATGTGCTGGTTTGGATGGTACCGCCCGCACCGAAGTTCTCACCTGTATTGAGCACGAAGCGGTTTTCACCTACCTGGCTGGTGGAATTGCCGTTAAAGATGTTGTTTGTGCTGACACCGTTCAAGGAAAAGCTATTGCTGGTGTCCCGGTTTCCGTTAGCGAAGATGGCCTGATTGCCAAGGCCCGTGTTGGCGCCCCCCCCGCCGAGGAAGTCCGCATGAACGCCAGGGCTGAGAATTGCCAGTTGCGTGAAGCTGCCGGTGCCCAGCGGGGTCGTTTCGATGGTTTGAGTATCGACGACATAGCCGATCGTGGTGTCCACCTGGTTCATCAAGGGCACGGCGGTCACTTCCACCGTGGCGCTGATCGAGCCCACCACCAGAGACGTATCCACTGTCGTCGTACGGTTACCGGANNACTTCGAGGTTGGTCGCGATATTGACCGCTTTCACAGTGGCGTCGGAAACGACAGCTCCCGACGGATCCGTCACCGTGCCGGTGATCCCGCCAAGCGTGAGTTGGGCAGAGGCTAGCGGCGTGAGGCCAGTCAGCAAAGCGACGGTAAGGACGCAAACAAAGACAGTGCGCAGGCACTTCGAAGGAGACACGAAGACACCATTGCCAACGATCTGCACGAGAGAACCTCCTGTAATGGGAAACCCTTATAACAGAGTGGCTTGGCGGGATTCAAGATGGTTCGGCGCAAAAAACGTCAAAGTCTCATGAATTTTTCTTCAGCCCCGCAGCAAAAGTATTACTGAGCATAAGGTCGGGCCCGGGCAGGATCGCAGTAACGTTATTCTGTAGACGTGAGCCAGAAGAAGGAAAGCGAAACCGTTCAGCGCGGTATCGGCCTGTGCGCGGACTGCCGGTTCATGCGGCGGATTGAATCCGATCGCGGATCGACGTTTTATTTGTGCGAGCGGTCCGCGACCGATGCGAGATTCCCCAAGTATCCGCGGTTGCCGGTGCTGAAATGCATTGGCTATGAGCCGTCTGGGGCAGACGGCAAACCGGCAGGCGAATAGCATTCAGCCTCAGTTACTCAATCCCCAGTTCTTTGGCCAGCATTTTCCACTTGCCGTCGACCAGCGCCTTGGTCTTCGAGTCCATAACGATCTCATCGGGCCACGGACGCGCGAAACCTTCGCTGGCCCATTTGCGCGTGGCGTCGATTCCCATCTTCGATCCATAGTTGGGTAAGCGTGCGGCGTGGTCGAGCGAATCGACTGGGCCCAGCGTGAATTGAATATCGCGTTCGGGATCGATGTGATTGAAAACCTTTAGCGTGACATCGGCGATGTCCTGCACGTCCACGTCTTCGTCGACCACCACGATGCACTTGGTAAACATGGCCTGGCCCAGTGACCAGATGGCGTTCATGACTTTGCGGGCCTGCCCGGGATATGACTTCTTGATCGAAACAATCATCAGGTTGTGAAAGATACCCTCGACGGGCAGGTTGATGTCCACCAGTTCTGGGATGGTCAGCTTCATCAGCGGCAGAAAAATGCGCTCGACCGCTTTGCCCATATAGGCGTCTTCCTGCGGGGGCTTGCCGACGATTGTGGTGGCATAGATCGGATCTTTGCGGTGCGTGATGCAGGTGATGTGGAAGACGGGATATAGATCTTCGAGCGAGTAAAAGCCGGTGTGATCGCCGAAGGGGCCCTCGCTGCGAAGTTCGTCGAGATTCACATAGCCTTCGAGGACGATTTCGCTGGCTGCGGGGACTTCCAAGTTGACGGTTTCACATTTCACCAGATCGACCGGGGCACCGCGGAGGAATCCGGCGATCAGGTACTCCTCAATCTCGGGGGGAGCGGGGACGATTGCAGAAAATGTGACGGCAGGTTCGGTGCCGATGGCGACGGCGACCTCCATCTTGCCGGACGGACGGTTGCCTTCGGCAAGAATGCTGCCGCCGGAGCTGCGCGCCATGATGTCCACGGCAGCGGATTTTCCCTCGACCGCCGCTCGCATGCGTTCGCGTGCATGTTCCGCCGCAACTTTCTGACGCTGCCAATGCATTCCCGTCGTGCCTTCGTCGTAAACCTGCATCCGGTACATTCCCAGATTTCGTTTTCCTGACCTTGGGTCGCGCGTGGTGACGCAGGGGAGAGTGATGAAACGTCCGGCATCTTTAGGCCAGCATTGCAGGATAGGAAAATCGAGCAAGGAGAAATTGTCGCGCTGAATCACCTCTTTACAAGGGCCGGTGGGCACCGCTCGCGGGAAAAACTTTCCCGCTTCCGTGAGCAAGGGGAGCATCTTGAGCTTGTCGAGGAAGCCCTGGGGAGACTTGACATCCATAAACATGCGGATGCGGGCGGCGACCTCGTCGAAAGAATTCACGCCGAGCGCAAGCTTCATTCGGGCCTCGGACCCGAACTGGTTGATGAGAAGTTGGGAACCGGGATGTCCTTTGAGATTTTGGAAGAGTAGTGCGGGACCACCCTGAGTGCCTTTGGCATCGCGACTCTTGGAGACGCGGTCGGTAATTTCGGCGATCTCAAGAATGGGGTCGGCTTCGGTCTGGATGCGCTTCAGTTGGCCGGCGCGATCGAGCGCTGCGATCCACTGGCGGAGGTCGTCGAAGGGCAAAGGATTCCTCTCTGTGACCGACGATTATAAGGGATGCAGGAATACAAGAGATCAGGAGCAGCGGCGCGGGCCCACACTGCTGAATCCTGTTTCCTTTGTTCCAGCTTCACGCTGCCAATCGAAGTACCGCCTTCTCGATCTGTTTCCAGGCTTGGGAGCGCGGATCGATTAGGTCGAAGTGACCGGCGCCAGGAATTTCGAGCAGGTGCGCGTCTTCCTTCTCCTTGCCCGAGCGCCTCTGTTTGGCGCTAACGTAGTCGCAGCTGAAGGCGGGGGAAACTACGTCATCGGCGGAGCCGTGAATCAGCCACTGGCGGGCTTGGGAAATAGAAAGCACCATGGGGTCGGCTTCGCGGTAGTGGTCGGGGACCTCGGTGGGCGTGCCCCGAAGAAACTCGACGACGGCGTCGTTGCTGAGGTGAAGCTGATATGCGCGTTGCAGGTCAACCACTCCGGCGAGCGAGACGACGCGAGTCAGGCTGGGCTCGTGAGCAGCGAGGCAGAGGGCGAGTTGGCCTCCGGCAGAATGGCCCACGCCCACGATTCGTCTTGAATCCAGCTTGTGTACGTGCGCGTTTTGCAGAAGGAAATGATAAGCGGAACGGATATCGGAGAAGGTGCCGGGCCACGCTCCGCCTTCGTTGCCGATGCGCCGGTATTCGAGGTTCGCGGTTGCCAATCCTCTGGCGGTGAGTGCAGCGCAGAGGTGCCCGGCGTGATCGAGATTGTACTTGGCGCGCCAGTAACCACCGTGGATGTTGATGACAAGGGGATGCGGTCCTCTGCTTTTTTCTTTGGCGGACGGCAGACGGAGATCGAGAAACTGGTTAGTGTCCGAGCCATAGGCCAGGCGAGCGTCGGCGGGCGGCGGGGGCAAAGTGAGAATGTCGTCAGACATCGCGAAGATCGATCAGGCGAAAAGTTGATTCTAATCCCTTGCTCATTCGTAGCGCAGGGCTTCGATGGGATCAAGATTTGCGGCGCGCAGGGCCGGAACCATCCCGCTGATCACGCCCACGACCGCGAGAATGGACGTTGCCACAACCAGAATCATGGGCGACACAATGAGGCGGATGTCAGCAGCTTCGGCATGTTTGGCCAAGGCGCTGTAGAAGGTGATACGGCCCGCCAGGATCGATACCGCATAGGAGAGCAAAATTCCGAGGATGCCCCCGGCGGCCGTAATGACCATCGCTTCGGCGAGGAACTGGAAGAGAATGTGGTGGCGTCGCGCCCCCAAAGCTTTCTCCACGCCGATTTCGCGGGTGCGTTGCGTTACGGATACCAGCATGATATTCATCAGGCCCACGCCGCCGATGCCCAGAGTCACTGTTCCAATGAACGCCAGCAGAACTTTCAAGGCTATGGTGATGATGCCGAACTGGGAGAGTTGCTTCTGGGCGTCGAACACGAAAAGTGCGCGCTGGTCGTCGGGCTTGAAGTTATGCGCCGCGGCGAGGGTTTCCCGAATTGTCTTATTTAACTTCTCGTGGTTAAGCCCCGCCGAATCGAGCCATATGCCGTCCAAATAGTGATTGTCCTTGAGAACATCCATAGAGTTGTAGGGGATGTATACGACTCGGTTGTTGTCGTTGTCGCCCTCTTGCATGCGTGGAGCTCCGACCCCGATGACCTCGAACGTCACCCCATCGATGCGAATAGACTCGCCGATTGCGGGCATCCCGGAGAAAAGCTTGTCGCGCGCTTCCGAGGCGATGACGGCATAGAGACCGTGCTGCATGTTGTCGGCATCGTTGAGGAACCGTCCCTCCGAGATGTCGAGATTCCATATGTCCTGGATCGACGGGTCGAGCCCCATCACAGGGAACGTAAACGAGCGATTCTCGTTCAGAACCGTGGAATCCTTCTGCAGCATGCGGGCGACATGGCGGCAGAGGGGAACGTTGTTGCGCAGCAGTTCAATGTCATCGTTGGTGAAGCGGACCTGGACGCCCGCCTTGTTGCCTCCCGCTTGCTGCGAGGTGCGCCCGGGAAAAACTCCCACGGCAGTCGCGCCGAAGCTTTCAAAGATGGTCTCGATGGCCTTTCCGAAGCCGTTGCCGTAGGAGAGCAGCAGGACGACGGTGGCGATGCCCCAGGCCATTCCCGCCATTGTGAGCAGGGTGCGGCGCAGGTCGTGGCGCATGGCCGAGTACGCTTGATGTAGGAGATCGCGATGCATGCTATTCCTTGCGGAGGGCCTCCACGGGTTCAAGCATGGCGGCTCGGCGGGCAGGATACAGACCAGCGGCCACTCCGGCGACTCCGAGCGAAATCACCGCCAAGGCGGCCGTGGACGCGACCAACTTGGGTGGATCGAAACCCTGGCCAAGATCAAATCCCGACAGCAGGGCCATTAGTCCCGCCGCGCCTCCAATGCCGATGCCTCCACTCAGCAGCGTCAAGAAAGCTCCTTCCACGAAAAACTGAAACATGATGCTGGCGTTGGTGGCGCCGACGGCCTTGCGCAAACCGATTTCGCGGGTCCGGTCGGCCACGGCGACGAGCATGATATTGATGATGCCAATTGCGCCAAGCGCGAGCGTGACCAGCCCCACGCTGCCCAGAAACATATTCATTGCGTCAAAGATCTTGCCGATCTGGTCGATGGTCTTGATCGTGTCCCATTCGTCGAACGCGTCCGGATTGTTCGGGTCGAAGCCATGGTTGCGGGCGATAATTTTGTGGACTTCCTGCTGCGCTTCCTCGTGCAGAGCCCGCGACTTCGGCTGGTAGTTGATGAAAGAGATTACATCGGTGGCGATCCCGGTGTTCAGCGGACGGAAATAGTCCTGCATCGCATGAAACGGCACGAAGCTCCGCAAGTTCTGATTCATGTTGTCGCCGTGGCCGACCTTCTGCAGGGTGCCAATTACGGTGAAGGTAACGCCGTTGAGCAGAATCGTGGCCCCGACGGCCGGGCGTCCCGGAAACAGGGTGCGGCGGACTTCGTCGCCGATCACGATCACCGTGCGCTTCTGCGTATCGTCCATGTCGTTGAGCCAACGGCCTTCGTTCATCGGGAGGTGGCGGATCTGATTGAAGTTGGCCGGCACGCCCATGATCTGGCCGCTGGCCTGGAAAAAGTCGCTCACCGCTCGGACGTCGCCGCGGGAGATGGCTGGAGCCGCCGCGCCCACGCTGGGGCATTCGCGGAGAATGTCTTCGTAATCGCGGTACGTCAGATAGTACTGGCGAAGTGCAGTGAAGCTGCCTTGCATAACGGGGGCTCGGCCCGACCAGATAAACATCACGTTTTCGCCCAGGGAATCGAACTGCTTGCGGTTGCCGGAGCGAAACCCCTCGCCCAAGCCGACCAGTAACAGCAGGGAACCGACGCCCCAGGCAATGCCGAACATAGTAAGAAACGAGCGCAGTTTGTGCGCCCAGAGGGCGCGGAAGGTCTGACCGACAATATCAAAGATGAGGCGCACGGGTACCTAAACATTATACGGAGGCGGAGCTCTGGAGGTTCCCGACTAGACTCAGGACCTCAGGCCCCGCACCTCACTACCCATCAAAAGGGAACGACCACCCCACACAACGCTGGGGCCGAGGTCCGAGGTCGAAGGTCCGACGTCGTTTCGCTGCCGGACTTTTCACGCTGCTCAGCCTTCTTGTGATCCTCCCGGTGCTCTCGTGTTCAGCCAGACCCGATGCCAACACACTGGTCATGATTATTGAGTCGAGCCCCACGAATCTTGATCCTCGCGTAGGGATCGACGCGCAGTCGGAACGAATTGACAATCTGATTTTCGACGATCTGTTGTCGCGCGGAGACGATCTGAACGTGGCTCCTGGGCTGGCGGAACGCTGGGAGATTCCCGATCCGCTCACTTACGTTTTTCATCTGCATCGGGGCGTTAAGTTTCATGACGGGCGTCCGCTGACCTCGCGCGATGTGAAGTGGACTTTTGACTCGCTGCTGCAGGGCAAGATTCGCAGTACCAAGGCGGCCGTCTACCGTTTCGTGGATCGGATCGATGCGCCCGACGATGCGACGGTGATCTTCCACATGAAGGAGCAGGACGCAACACTACTGTGGAATCTGTCGGACGGGGCGATGGGGATTGTTCCGAATGGCAGCGGGGATGAGATGACGCAGTATCCCATCGGGTCCGGCCCATTCCGGTTCGTGAGTGCTGAGACTGACCGGGAAGTACTCGTCGAACGAAACGACGACTATTGGGGCGGAGCGGCCAAATTGGCGCGCGTGCGCTTTGCCGTAGTGCCCGACGCGACTACGCAGGCTCTCGAACTGCGCAAAGGCAGCGGCGATGTCGCCATCAACTCCCTTACACCCGACACCGTATTCACGCTGGCGCAAGATCCCAACCTTGAGGTCGAGCGTGCAGCCGGGACAAGACTGGCGTATCTGGGATTCAACCTGCGCGACCCAATCTTGAAAGATGAGCGGGTGCGGCAGGCGATTGCTTACGCACTCGACCGGCGGCCGATGATTGAATACCTGTGGCGCGGACAGGCGGAACCGGCGCGCAGCGTTCTGCCCCCGCAGAGCTGGGCATACAACGGGGGCGTGCCTGCCTACGATCACGACCTCAACAAAGCGAATCGCTTGCTTGATGTCGCGGGCTATCCGGCGGTCGATGGCGTGCGCTTCCACTTGACGATGAAGACCTCGACGGACGAGAACACACGTCTGATGGTGGCGGATATGCAACAGCAGTTACGCGACGCTGGGATCGCCCTTGATATCCGCAGCTTCGAGTTCGCCACGTTTTTTTCCGACGTGCAGCACGGCGCGTTTCAGATGTACGGGCTGCGCTGGATCGGGGGTAACGAAGATCCTGACATTTTCGAATATGCGTTTGACTCGGCGAAATTCCCACCGAATGGGGCCAATCGCGGCTACTATTCGAATCCGAAAGTGGACGCTCTCATCGACAAGGCGCGTCGGGAGATCGATCCCAATGTGCGCAAGCCGTTGTATGCCGAGGTGCAGCGCATCCTGGCGGATGAGCTGCCTTACATCGATCTGTGGTACCTCGACAACGTTGTGGTGCATACCCGCAGGGTGCGAAATCTGAAGATGAATCCTGCGGGAAACTATGACTTCTTAAGGACAGCTGAGTTAGCCAATCCGTAGTTCTCCAGTCAAAACTTGTTTCACACCAAGACAGATCAGGAGCGAGAGTTAATCGGTAGGAGGAACAGCCGGTTAATTCTCGCGTGTTACCATCAACTTTTAGACTCGCCGGCGGGACGCCAGCGCTACTATGCGAATTCTTTTTATTGGCGACATCTTTGGACGGCCGGGGCGGAATATCGTCAAAGACCGGCTGCCGGGAATCGTCCGCGACCATGCCATCAACCTCATCATTGCGAATGGGGAGAATTCGGCGGCTGGCTTTGGAATTACTCCGGCGCTAGCGGAAGAACTCTTCGAGTTCAACATTGATGTGATTACCACGGGGAACCACGTTTGGGACAAGCGCGAGATCGTCGACTATTTTCAGATGGTCGAGGGCAATGGGCACGGCCCGGCGCGGCGCGTTTTGCGTCCGGCGAATTATCCTGCGGACATGCCTGGGTCGGGCTTGTATGAGGGGTTCAAGGGGAAAGTTCCGTATGCCGTGATCAACCTGCAGGGACGAGTGTTCATGGCCTCGAACGACGATCCTTTTCGAACCGCCGACCAGCTCCTGACAAAGATTCAGGCTAAGGTGATTCTGGTAGACATCCACGCCGAGGCTACATCGGAAAAGATTTCACTGGGATGGTATCTTGACGGGCGCGTCACTGCTGTAGTGGGCACGCACACGCATGTGCCGACGGCCGACGAGCGGGTTCTGCCTAATGGAACCGCTTATGTGACCGACGTGGGCATGACCGGGCCCTATGACGGCGTGATCGGCGTGAAGAAGGAACTGGTGGTGGGGAAGTTCCTGAACGGAATGCCGGTGCGGTTTGAGCCCGCGACGGGCGACGCGCGGCTGTGCGCTGTGGTGATCGATTGCGACGAGGATACTGGCAAGGCCCGCAAGATCGAGCGGCTAATGCTGTCGTAGAAACGTTGCTTGCAACGTCTTCTCCACCCGCGCGGGCAAGACGTAGCGAGCTACGCCTTTACGATTTACGAAAGTTTGCAAGGGTGGTGCGATCTTTCGTTCTGGGAATGGGGAGACCTCCGGGTGGCCTATTGAACCCGAAGGTACGAGGTCCTATTGGCCTGTCCTGTAGATGCGAAACTAAATTAGAATCACACGAAATGCGGCAGAAAACATTCCTCCTCGCAGTGCGACCGCTGGCGGTGGGACTTCTGGCGGCGACGCTGGGTTCGCCCGCATTCGCCGCCGGCGACGATCCCTCTCCCCCTCCAGTGATTTCCTGTGGGAACGGAATTCCGGGCGGGGTCAACTGCCTGGTTTCGAAGAAGGATCTAAAAAAGGCGCGCAACGTTTTCCACGAAGGGGTGAGACTCCAGGATCACCGGCAACTGGACGAGGCGCTCGCCAAGTTCGATACAGCTGCGCGGATGGCGCCGCAGGATGTGCCGTTTCTGATGGCTCGTGAAGTGGTGAAGGCACAACTTGTCTTCAACCATATCCAGCGCGGCAACGTGCTGCTGCTGGAAAATGCGCGAGCCCAGGCCGCTGCAGAATTTCGCACCGCCCTCGATCTCGATTCGGAAAACCGGTACGCGCGGGAGCGCCTGGAGGAAGCAGGGCGAGAATTGGCGCCTGTATTGCCGCGAGCCTTCAGTGTTCGCATGGCGGATTCCAGTGAAATCCACATTGTGCCCAGGGATGACCGGGCCACTTTCCATTACAGCGGAGACGTTCGCGGCCTGTTCGCCGAACTGTCCGCGGCTTATGGGGTGACGGCGCAGTTCGACGATTCGGTGCAGAGCCGGCAGGTACGATTCAATGTTGATGAGGTGGAATTCTTCACCGCGGTGAAGCTGGCGTGCCAGGTCAGCAAGACCATGTGGGCGGCCCTCGACACGCACCAGTTATTGATCGCCGCCGATAGCAAGGAGAATCACAAGCAATTCGACCGCATGTCGCTGCGAACCTTCATCCTGCCGCCGCATTCCACGCCGCAAGAGGCGACCGACCTGGTTACTACGATGAAGAGCGTACTCGAAGTGCCTTTCATCAGCGCCGGTCAGACCGCGGACACGGTGGAAGTGCGCGGGCCCGCGCCTATTCTCGAGGCGTGCTCCAAATTGATGGAACAGCTGAACCACCAGCGGCCGCAGGTCATGCTCGATGTTCGCGTGTTGCAGATCAGCCACCAGCTCACGCGCAACATTGGAGTACACATTCCCAATACGTTCAACATGTTTAACATTCCGGCGGTGGCGCTGCTGGGGCTGGCTGGGGGACAGAACATTCAGCAACTCGTCAACCAGTTAATCGCGTCGGGGGGCATCAACCAGGCTGGCAATACGGCTCTTTCCGGGCTTTTGGCGCAACTGGGAGGCCAGCAGAATTCCATCTTCAGCCAGCCGCTGGCCACGTTCGGAGGCGGGCTCACCTTTAGTGGCGTGAGTCTCGATCAGTTTGCCGCGAATCTTTCCGTCAACGAATCGTGGGTGCGCAGCCTGGAAAACATGAGTATGCGCGCCAGCCAGGGGAACGACGCCACCTTTCATCTGGGAGAGCGGTATCCGATTCAGAATGCGAGCTATGCGCCCATTTTTAACTCGCCGCAGATTGCGGCGGTTCTGGGGAATCAGACTTTTGTGCCGCCGTTCCCTTCCATCAGCTATGAAGATCTGGGGTTGAACGTGAAGGCGAAGCCGATCATCCACGGCGATGGCTCGGTCAGTCTAAGTGTTGCGTTGCAAGTACGCTCCCTTAACGGGCAATCGAACAACGGCATTCCGATTATCTCGAACCGGGAATACCAAGGCAGCATCACCTTGAACGATGGAGAGCCAGCCGTCGTGGCCGGGGAAATATCGCGAACCGATACGCTCTCCATGAGCGGGATCCCGGGGCTTGGTTTCATACCGCTTCTGAATCAGGCGATGGTGAACAATACCAAGGAATCGGATAGCGACGAACTGATGATCGTCATTACCCCGCACGTCCTGTCCAACATCAACCGGAGCGCTCCCGAGATTTGGCTGAGCATGAAATAGCAAGCGGCTTCCGCAGTCCGGCTTTCGGCTTCCGCCCTGCATTCAAATTTCGCCGCCCGTGATTTGTCCGGAAGCCGAACGCCGGACGCCGATTTATCTTGCTTGCTTCGCGGCGAAATCAACCAGGCTCTTGTACACATCCGAAAGGTGCGGATCGAAGCTTCCGACCCTGCGTCCATTGATGAAGACTGTGGGCGTACCTGTAACATCGACCGACTTGCCCAGCGCCAGGGAGGCATCCACGCGAGCCTTGGTTTCCGGTTTGACAGCGCAGGCTGCGATGTCGGCGCCCTTTACGCCCGCTCCATCGGCGATGGCGGTGAGTTTCTCGTCGGCGTTCTCGGCGGTGATGTCAGACTGCGTCTCGTAAGTCTTGGAGATGAATTTCCAGAAGGCATCGTTCGAAGCACGGCCCACGCAGTCGGCATAAGCCGCGCCCTTGGCCGCCCAATTGTGCATTTCCAGGGGAAAATTCTGAAACACGAAGCGCGCGGTGGGCTCGGCGGCCACCAGCGCCTCGATGGTGGGCTGCGCCGTTTTGCAGGCTGGACATTGCAGGTCGCCGAACTCGACGATGGTGACGGGCGCGTCTTTGGGGCCGCGCTCCGGACCGGTGATTCCCTTGTCCAGCAACTGTTTTGCCGGATCAAACGGCCTGGCGCCGAAGGGAATAACTTCACCGACGAGGGCGTGCAGGCCGTCGGGAGCGACGAAGAAGCGACTCAACTGCTGGCCCTGCGGACTGGCGAGAACCACGGTGACCTCTGCCAATCCGGCGACCGCTGAAGGTTTGATGCTGGAAATTTTCCAGGTTAAATCCGTCTCATAGCCAAACTGCTGATGCAGGAAAGAATCAACGGTGGCTTCCGAGGGGAGACTGCTATCAGCGGAGGCTGCGGACTTTTCTGCTGGCTTGGCGGGAGATGATTTCGCCGCGGTGGTCTGCGCCGCGGCCATTGTGCCGACCAGCAGAAGAATACAAATCGAGTTCAGAAAACTGCGCATGGGTTCCTTTCGAGTACAACGATTGTGTTGCTTTAGGAAAGCGATCTATCAGAATACTTCAAAGTAAGCACTTCAGGCTTCACACCTGGCGGCAATCGGCAGGCGGCGTCCGTAGCCGAAGGCCTTGGAAGAAATCTTGAGACCGGGTGCAGCTTGTTGACGCTTGTATTCGGCGCGATCGACCATGCGGATGACGCGACGCACTACTTCAACGTCGAGTCCGCGATCTGCTGCAATGCGCTCGGCCGGGTGCGAATCTTCCACGTAATCTTCGAGAACCGCGTCGAGAACTTCGTAGGGCGGCAATGAGTCGCTGTCTTTCTGGTCGGGCCGCAACTCCGCCGAGGGCGGCTTCTCCAGCGTGGTCTGCGGGATTACGGGGCGTCGCGAATTCACATATTCGCTGAGACGATACACCAGCGTTTTTGGCACGTCGGAAATGACCGCCAGGCCACCGACCATGTCGCCGTAAAGTGTGCAGTAGCCGACGCCCAACTCGCTCTTGTTGCCAGTGGATAGGACGATTGCTCCGAATTTATTGGACAGCGCCATCAGCAACATGCCCCGGGCGCGCGACTGAATGTTCTCTTCGGTCACGTCTTCTTTCGCACCCGCGAAAACATCCTGGAGCGTGCGGCGGTAGGCTTCGTAGGCAGGATTAATGGAAAGCAACTCGAAACGAATTCCGAGGTTTTTCGCCAGGTAACGCGCATCATCGATTGAGCCTTGCGATGAAAAGGGACCGGGCATACCGACGCCGATCACGTTTTCCGGGCCGACGGCATCGGCGGCGATGACTGCGGTCAGCGCCGAGTCAATGCCGCCACTCAAACCGATAATGGCTTTTTGAAACCCGCATTTTTGCATGTAGTCGCGCGTGCCGAGCACCAGGGCGGAATAGACGCTGGCTTCGTCCCCGGCAATCTGTTCATGCATTTCGCCCGACAGATCACGCGAATCGAAGTAGATGAGATCCTCTTCGAAGGAGCGGCCCTGCGCAACGACTTGTCCTTCACGATTGAGAACCAGGCTGGAGCCGTCGAACACAAGACTATCGTTGCCGCCAACCTGATTGACCAGCGCCACCGGAACCTTGTGCTGGCGGGCGATGCTGGCCAGCATGTCGCGGCGCATTTCTCGTTTTCCAATCCAGAAGGGCGAGGCGGAAATATTCAGCACGAAATTTCCTCCGGCCTGAATCAGGGACTCTACGGGATCGACAGTGTACAGCCGCTTATGCCAGAATCGCTTGTCGTTCCACGCATCTTCGCAGATGGTCAGCGCCATGCGATTGCCGCAGAACGAAAACAATTCCTGACTCTTGGCGGGGGCAAAGTTACGCATCTCATCGAACACATCGTAGGTCGGAAGCAACATCTTCGACTGAATGAAGGCGACTTTGCCCTCCATGAGCAAGGCTGCGGAATTCATGACTGCCTTGCCGGCGTCGGCATGGGCGGCGGTGACCAGACCGCAGATCACCGCGATTCCCTGCGTTTGAATAGCAATCGCTTCTACGGTCTCACGATTGCGCGCAACAAAAGAAGGTCGCTCGACTAAATCGCGGGGCGGGTAGCCGCACACCGACAGCTCGGGAAATAGAATCATGCCTGCGCCAGCGGCGTGGGCGCGGCGGGAGAAATCGACGATCTTTGCGGCGTTGCCGGAGAAGTCTCCGACCGTAGGATTGATTTGGCCCAGGGCGATCTTCACTCCTCTAGTGTAAAGCCGTGGACTATAGGGGCCAAGTGACGAGGCGACGGGCGTTGTAGCGCCGGCATCTTGCCGGCTGTCGCGAGAGCATCTTGCCCGCGCGTGTGGGGGCGAGGCCCTGGGCGAGGGCCCCGACGGCCGCCGGGACGGCGACGCTACTCTTGATCCGATGCGGACTTTCCGAAATTAACCAGTTGGAATTTTACGAAAAGGCGTAACATTAGCGATTTGGCAGCCACATTTCATTCGAGGAAAGACAATGCCCCTGCACGGCCTTTCTCTGCTAAATCGATTTTTCACTCTGACGATGATTCTCGGCATCGCTCTCTTGCCCTCCTTGGCGCAATCGGGGGGCGAGGCCCATCCGTGGACGAATTCCAGCCTTTCTCCTGACGAGCGCGCGTCGATGGTAGTGAAGGAGATGACGCTCGACGAGAAGATTTCACTGCTTCACGGAACGGGAATGGCTGGACTCAGTCCGATGAGTCCGCTGGCCGTACATTCGAACGGCGGCGCCGGATTTGTTGTCGGGATTCCGCGTCTGGGCATTCCTCCTATTCAAATGTCGGACGCCGCTTACGGAGTGCGGAGCAGTGGCGAGAATGGCCGTTACTCGACAGCCCTGCCGGCGGACGTGGCTGCAGCGGCGAGTTGGGATCTCGATGCGGCTCACGAATACGGAGCTCTGATTGGCCGCGAACTGCGTGCGCAGGGTTACAATATGTCGCTCGGTGGCGGCATCAATCTCACCCGCGAACCGCGCGATGGGCGCACCTTCGAATATTTAGGCGAGGATCCCGTTCTGGCGGGAAAGCTGGTTGGGTCGGTCATGAAAGGTCTGCAGGCGGAGCATGTCGTCGGCGACATCAAGCATTACGCGCTCAATGATCAGGAAAGCGGGCGCAATGCGGTCAACGTGAATGTCGACAAGCGCGCGGCGCGCGAGAGTGATCTGCTGGCGTTTGAGATTGGATTGCAGGAATCGGACGCGGCCGCCGTGATGTGCTCCTACAACCGCGTGAACGGCGATTATGCTTGCGAAAACAAATATCTGCTCACCGATCTCCTGAAAAAAGACTGGAACTTCAAGGGCTTTGTGCTTTCTGACTGGGGAGGCACACACAGCGCGGAGAAGGCCTCGGCTGCCGGCCTCGATCATGAGGAACCGGGCTGGATCTTTTTTGGTGACGAGTTGAAGAAGGCGGTTGAGTCGGGCAAGGTGCCGGCGGCGGAAGTGGATGAGCATGTTCACCGCATCCTGCGGTCCATGTTCGCCACTGGGGTGATCGACGATCCACCGCGGAAGAGTGTTGTTGATGTTGTGGGCGGCTTCGAGGTGGCGCAGAAAATCGAAGAGCAGAGTATCGTGCTTCTGAAGAACGATCACGCGCAGCTTCCCCTCGATGCTTCGAAAATCCACAGCATCGCTGTGATCGGTCCGCACGCGGACGTGGGAATGATTTCCGGCGGCGGTTCGGCGCAGGTCGACCCTCCGGGCGGAAACGCGATCATGCCTCCTGGCAAGGGCCAGACCCATTGGCAGGAGAAAATCTGGTTCCCGACTTCGCCGCTGAAGTCGATTCGGGGGAGGGCTCGGGCAGCGACCGTTCAATTCGACTCAGGCGCGGACCCGGCCGCGGCTGCGGCTCTGGCCAAAAACGCGGATGTGGCCATCGTATTTGTGTACCAGTGGGAAAGCGAAGGGATGGATTTGGACAGCCTATCTCTTCCCGAACACCAGGACGAACTGATCGCGAAGGTTGCGGCGGCCAATCCGCATACGGTGGTAGTGATCGAGTCGGGCAGTCCCGTGACCATGCCGTGGGTCGATCAGGTCAGTGCCGTGCTCGAAGCCTGGTATGCTGGCAGCCGCGGGGCCGAAGCGGTGGCGAATGTTATTTTCGGGGACGTGAACCCCAGCGCGAAGCTGCCCATCACCTTTCCCAAGAGCGAAGCCGACTTGCCGCACCCCACAGTCGTGAAACCGCCCAAGGTGACCACCGACACGGATCACCAAGGCTGGAAACGGATCGCTGCAGGCTTGCCGGCGTTTCAAGTCACTTACGACGAGGGAGTGAAGGTTGGCTATAAGTGGTATGACGCGGAAAATAAGGCGGTGCTGTTCCCCTTCGGCTATGGCCTTTCTTATACGACTTACTCATATTCGAATCTGAAGGTGACGCCGGGAAAGAATCCTCGCGTAAGTTTCACGGTCACGAATACGGGCAACCAGGCTGGAGCCGAAGTCGCAGAAGTCTACGCTTCGCTTCCCGCTGCGGCGGCGGAGCCACCGAAACGGCTCGTCGGCTGGAGCAAGGTCAAACTTAACGCTGGAGAGAGCAAAGAGGTTGCCGTCGAAATAGACCCGAAATATCTCTCTATCTTTAATGTTGAGCGGAACGGCTGGCAACTGCTTCCGGGAGAGTATGGCTTCATGGCTGGCGGATCGTCGCAGAATTTGCCGCTGAAGGAAACGGTCAGTTTGAAGTAGAAGGCCGTCTCACTTGCGGTCCTCGTGCTCCAAGGAAGTTCTTTCGTTCAGAGCGGAGATAAGCCTTCCCTCCGCCTGATTCGGCAAGAATGTCCTTCAAGGTGCCGCGCAATCTGGTCCAGGGATCTTCGTGTTTCGGGGAAAGCGCCGCGTCAACGAACTCGCATGTGTATGTGACGGTAGTACTCTGCCCGGACTTTGGGCCCGAGGTCTCGATTAAATGCAGATGGTTGTCTGCCAGGAATTGGTGGGTCTTCAGAGCGCTGCAAACGGCTGGCGCGCTGAACGCCGATTCCCAATTCATGAACCACATCGCTAGTGCGGATAGAAAAGCGAGACACTCTTCTTTCGCGCGCGGCCAAGACGTATCGCGCACGACCGTGATTTCGAATTCTATCAGCAAGCTTCATCGGTCTTCGGCCCTTCCGATAAAAACAAAAGCATTGGAATTCTATACGATTGGATGCAACCAATGATCGACCGTTAGTTGGCGGCAGGATCGAGAATCACGCGGTGTTTCGGCGCGGGCATCGGCGTCGAACCTTTCTGATCTCGCCACAACACTTCATTGAGGCGGGCCGCAGGCGCTGCATCGGGACGCGAGAAATCCATTCGAGACGAGATCTTTGCGCCCGGTGCTTCAGGCCGATTAATTTCGTAAATAAGTCCATTCTTCAGGTTCCGATAGTCAGCCTTATAGGGCGGTTGGTCGCCCGGTCCCGAAAACAGCCGTCCCATCACCGGCGCATATGCGTCGTTCTGGTTCATGGGCGGGAGGCTGAGTAGCGTCTCCATGGTGTGGATCACGTTCACCGTGGTGTAGAAACGATGTTCCACGTTCGGCTGGGCTGCTGATCCCGGGGAATACTTGCTGATGACGAAGGCGGTCGAGCGGTGCGCGTCCACGTGGTCGGCGCCGTTCTGAGCGTCGTCTTCCAGAACAAAGATCGCGGTGTCGTCCCAATAGGCGCTGTGCGAGACGGCTTCAACCACGCGGCCGAGCGCCAGGTCGTTGTCAGCAACGGAGGCTGCGGGGCGCGGAAAATTGGGACGCGTGCCGCCCGTGTGGTCGTCGGGCAGATAGAGGAGCACAAATGCCGGCAGCTCGAAGTCCTTGCCCTCGTGCGCGTCGCGGGCGCGAACGTAGGCGGCAAATTCGTTCATGAATTCGTCGGCACGGAGTTGATCGGGATAGTCGGTGTTGAAATCGGGATAAAGCGGATCGAAGTGATCGCGCAAGACAGCCTTGGCCGGCTTCACTCCGCTGAACAGGGGCACCGCCCACGGGAAGGGGCTGGGCCCGGCGTGCGGGTCGCCGACATTCGGAGGCAGCGTCTCCCCCTGGTGCATTTCTGTTCGTGGGCAGCGCGCTTCCTGTCCAGACGGAGTTCCCTGCTTTGGAGTTGCGGCTGTCGGTTTTTCATTGCACCACTCCGCGTTCACAAATTCGCCATAGTCGCGAAAGCTGACGTTGTTACGCGCGAGATTGTCCCAGAGAAATCCTGTGGAAGGATCATCGATGTCGGGCTGGTTATTTTCGAGCGGATATTCGTCCCCTATCTGGCCCTGGAAGTCATAGGTGCGCTCCTTTCCGCGATAGGCTATGGGCCACGTCTTTTCGTTGTAATCGGAAGTGATTGCGGCGGTGGACCAGAGATGCCCGTCGCCGGAGACTTCCCCGCTGTCGTAAAAATTGTCGAGCACGCCGAACTGCAGGGCGAGCTGGTGCTCGTTGGGCGTGATGTCGGCGCCGTACATGGTGATCGAGGGATCGCCATTCGCGACTTTCAGGTCGCCGAGAATCTGGTCGTAGGTGCGGTTTTCCTTGATGACGTAGATCACGTGCTTGATGGGATTCTGGCCGCTGGCAAACGAAATCGTGCCTGGGTCGCTGGAAAACAGGTTGTTTTGCTCAGCGATGCGCGTGAGCCCCACGATGCGATTCATGGTGTCGGAAATTTTCAGGCGGGCGATGGAACCGCGCAGCAGCGTGGGAATATAGGGATGACCGTGATGCTTCGTCTCGCTGGCCGTCTTGCCCATGCCGTTGTTCGGGCCTGTGCCTTCGCCTTTGGCCGTGGCAATGAGGAGATCGTCACCCTGTACCGCGAGTGCGCTGGGATACCAGTCAGTGGGAATCAGGCCAATGTCTCCCTGTCCGTGGATACTCTTGTCCGCGAAGAAGCTGGACACATCGAACGCCCCTACGGCGTTAATGCAAGAGTAGGCGACAAAAAGACGCTGGCCATCTTTTGACTGCGCCAGGGCTGTAGGACAGAGACCGAAAGCGACATCCTTCTCTCTCATGGTTCGGCTCAGTTGACCGCGAAACGTGCCCGTCTCGGTGTCGACTACCGCGACTGTATCGGCGTTGGAGAGCGCGACGTATAAAAGCTTTTCGTCCGGACTCAGCAACATTGCCGTCGGATGCGAACTCGGAGCCAAGGGGTCTCTCGATCCGGGAAGACCAATCGATTTGCCGATCTTCGCCCCTAACAATTCGATCTGGACGATTTGAGAGGTATTCCAGAGGCTGCACCAGGCTTGGATACCGCGGCGAGTAGCGACGCAGGTATAAGGAAATGTCGAGGGAACTAAATCCTGTGTGCTCATATCAAATGTCTCGAGAGTCTTTCCCGTATTCGGATCGAGGACGACGATGTTATCGGAAAGATTGTTGGCAACGACGAGGCGGTCCGCGCCTTTCAGGTCGCTTACCAGCGCCAGGCCTGCCGGATAGGGAACGGCAGTGTTGGGCCGTGTCTTCTGTAAGCCGACGGCAACTCGCTTTCCGGGCTTTAACGGCTGGGGGGCAATCGGCATGAAACCCTGGGGCATGACTCTTCCTGCAGAGAAGCCATAAATGGCAATGCCGTTTCCCGTGTCGCCGGCTCGCGCGCCAGTCGGATCGGTCAGCGAACCCACCGAGGCGAACAGGTGCTTGCCATCAGAACTGAACACCAGGCCAAGGAAGTAGCTTTGGTGCGCATCGTCGCCAAATCGCGGGTCGGGATAGTCGACGATCTGATTCGTCTTCAGATCGAGAACCGAAATCGATTGGTGCGACAGCGACTCCTGCGTTCCATAGCCGTCGTTCAACAATGCGGCGTAGCGTCCATCGGGACTTAGTACGATCGTTGCCGGAAAACTATTGGTGCTGGCAATGCGTC
Organism: Acidobacteriaceae bacterium; assembly: GCA_003136335.1. The sequence continues at coordinate 23,454 of PLEA01000693.1, forward strand.
CGGGCGATGGGACGGTGAGCATCTTGCTGGTCGGCAGCATGATGGGAGGGCGGTCGCTGGAAGGCGCTTGCGCGAAAACGGCTGTGGCTCCGGCCAAGAGGAAAGTGCAAAAGAAGTAAAGGAACGAACGGGTCACGTCGCCTCCGGGGAACGCTTAATCAGAAATGAAAGAGGAGATGAGCGTAATCGAATGAGAGCGGATGGTCAAAGCCGCCAGGAACAAGAGCGCGATACGTGTGTCCGTGAGAACCTGTGCCGTCCCTGCGGGACTCGTGTCTTTTCCCCCGCTGTCACCCGGCACTTCCGAGCCGGGCTTTCACATGACGCCGCTTCGCGGCCGGATTCAGGAAGTCTCGAACTATCGCTCTTCCAGAAAATTAATATTCACTAACACGCTATAAACCCGAGAGCCTCGACGTCGGCCGCTCCGGCTCCGGGCTTTCCGAATCTTCGGGATGCACGTTGTGGCGAACATCGGCGCCCTGCACCCAGAAGATTACGTCCTCGGCGATGTTAGTGGCGTGGTCGGCAACCCGCTCCAGATTGCGGGCCACGAGGAGCGCATCCAGAGCCTGGCGCACGACTTCGGGCCGCTCGTTCATCGTCTTAACCAGTTGAATGAAGGCATCGTCGCGCATGCGGGCGATCACGTTATCCATTTCGAGGACAGCCTGCGCCAGTTCTACTTTGCCTTCAATGAACGACTCCAAAGCTCTGCGCACCATCGCACTCACGGCCGTGCCCATGCGGGCGATGTCGACCGGCAACTCCGCCGCGGGAAGTTCCACCATGTCCATCACGCGCTCGGCGATGTTTACGGCCTGATCGCCTACGCGTTCGAGATCGGAGTTGATTTTGGTGACCGCCAGAATGAAGCGCAGGTCGACCGCCATGGGCTGCTGCATTGCCAGCAGGTCGAACGCGGCCTCGTCGATCTCGCGCTCGGCGGTGTTGATCAGGCTCTCGCCTTCGAGCACCATCTGGCAGCGGGTAAGGTCGCGCTCCACGTAGGCCTGGCGCGAGCGATCGACCGCCTGCTCCGCCAGTCCTCCCATGCGAAGCAACCGTTGCCGCAGATCGTCAAGCCCTTGCTGAAAACGCGTGCGCATTATCCGAACCTTTCTTACTCGGGTCTTTCTTATCCGAATCTGCCTGTTATGTAGTCTTCCGTCTTTTTGTCGGACGGCTTGGTGAAAATCTTTTCCGTCTTGTCGAATTCAATCATCTTGCCCAGCAGGAAGAAGCCCGTGAACTCGGCCACGCGCGCTGCCTGCTGCATGTTGTGGGTCACAATCACGATGGTATACCGCTCTTTGAGCTGGAAGATCAACTCTTCAATCTTGCCCGTAGAAATCGGATCGAGTGCCGAACAAGGCTCGTCCATCAGCAGAACCTCGGGTTCGACGGCGAGGGCGCGCGCAATGCACAGGCGCTGCTGCTGGCCGCCGGAGAGGCTGGCTCCGGATTGTTTGTGTATCTGATCTTTTACTTCGTCCCATAGCGCCGCCGAATCGAGCGAACGTTCTACAATTTCGTCCAGCTTGCGTCGATTGCGGAATCCGTTCAGCTTCAGGCCGGAGGCGACGTTGTCATATATCGACATCGTGGGAAACGGATTCGCCTTCTGAAACACCATGCCTACCCGGCGGCGAAGTTGCGTTGCCGAGGTTCCGTTGTAGGCGTCGATTTCGCCGATATGGACGCGGCCCTCGACGCGCGCTTCCGGAATCGTCTCGTGCATACGATTGATGCAGCGGATAAAGGTCGACTTGCCGCATCCCGACGGACCAATCAACGCGGTGGCGCGGTTCGCACCCACCTTCAGATTGATGTCAAACAACGCCTGGCCCTTGCCATACCAGGCATTCAGATTCTCGACTTGGATTCCAACGCCCATGGTTATGCGGCTCCAAACGTTCCACGGCGGACAGCAACGCGCACGGCCGCGACCGACGTAACGATAAGAATGATCAGCACGAACGCTCCCGCCCATGCCTGGCGGTGCCAGTCTTCATAGGGCGAATTGGCGTACACGTAGATCTGCAGCGGTAGAGCTGCCGTGGGCTGATCGTAGCGGAGACTCCAAAACGTGTTGCCGAGAGCCGTAAAAAGCAATGGTGCGGTTTCGCCCGCCACTCGAGCGAAGGCCAGCATCACTCCGGTAATCACCCCCGAGGTCGCCGTGCGGAGAGTGATCGAAAGGGTCGTTCGCCAGCGCGGGACGCCGAGTCCATAGGCTGCTTCGCGCAGCGCTTGCGGCACCAGCAGCAGCATCTCTTCGGTTGTCCGACAGATTGTGGGGATCATCATGATCGCCAGCGCCACTCCGCCCGCAAGCGCTGAGAATCCCCGACCGCGAACCAAGATGGACCAAGCGACGATGCCAATGACGATGGAGGGCACTCCGTTCAGCACGTTCGCAGTGAAGCGAATGGCGCTGCCGAAGCGATTGCGTCCAAACTCGGCCAGGAAGATGCCTGCACCAATTCCCAGCGGCACGCCGATCAGACTGGCGATGCCAAGGATGAACACCGATCCCACGATCGCATTGGCCATGCCGCCGCCCGGTTCTCCCACGGGCTTGGGAGTCTGCGTGAGGAATGCCCAGTTAATCGAGCCCACGCCGCGGTAAACGAGGTAGCCGAAGATGGCAATTAGAGGCGCCAGCACGAGCACGATGGTCAGCACCGCAACGCCGGTCATGAGGTGATCGGTAATGCGGCGGCGCCAGCTGATGGGCGGCATACCCTGTCGAAGGGAAACATTGTTCACCGGCTCAGGCATGTCCCCTCGCAGGCTGGCCGCGGGT
>PLEA01000538.1 GCA_003136335.1 Acidobacteriaceae bacterium
TCCAGCGCAGCCTGTTGCATGAAATCGGAGCACCGCTTCACGCCTTCGGCGATCTCTTTGGAGAACCGTTTTGCCTGTCCCGCCACGCGGCCAGTTGAGTCCAGCAGCTTACGATAACCCTGCTTGAGCTTCTCCTGACTCTGCGGTGCTTTCGAGCGCGCCGCCCGCGCGATGTCCAGCACTCGCAGTTTCACGCTGCGGCTGCGGTCGCGCATTTTCGTTCCCGCCGCGCCGGTCAACGCCGTTACCTTCTTCATCAAGCGCGTCAGGACACGGGTCCCGTCGCCCAGCAGGCTGCTGTCGGTCGGATAGTGGATGTTGGTCTCGACCACGGTCGTGTCCACTCTCATCCTGCGGCCCTGCACGACCTTGTTCTCCACCGCCAACTCCACCATGCGCTGCTGAATCTGTTCGATTACCTCCGGACCCAGTGACAACGCCTGGCGCCCGAGCGTCTTGGCGTCGGGTACTTTGCCCGCGTACACGCGCGTGAACTCCCGGTATAAGAGGTTGGGCCGGACTTCACGTTCCACCACAGCGAAACTCCAGTTGCGGATGTGCTTGAGCAGCAGCATGCGCACGACAATCTCGGCGGGCACTCCCAGGCGCCCGCGCGTGCGGCTCTGGGGATGCCGCCGCACCAACGCTTCGTAAACGATATGGAGCAGCTTCTCGTCTTCCAGAATCTGGTCGGCCTGACGCATCCAGGGCTCCCAAAGATCGCCCACTGCTTCTTCCATGAACCCTTCGGCAAATCCGGGTTGAGAGGAGCAGCGGAGATGAATCATTTCCCGCGCCTCTTTTTTCCGGCAGCGGCGGGTTTGGCCCGCAGCAGCTGCTGGTTGAGTTCGCAGATTTCTTCCAGCGCGGCCTTTAAAGCGTAATAGTTCTCCAGACATTGCTTCACATGCGCGGCCTGCGCTTTGCGCAAACTGATCTGGCGCATTTGGCCGCCCGGATAACCGATGGCGAGAACGGAAACCGGATGCCCGCCGCCGCTGGCGCACCTCTTGCAACCGCTACTGTGACGAATCCTGCGATCCAGCAGCGAGCCGCGGAGAATGTCGCGGGCTTCAGGCAGCTGCGCCACCAGTCCGTCACGTTTTCGGATGATCTGTTCTTGCGTCACTGATAACAGTGAATCACAACAACAGACAAAAAACCAGGAAAATGTTTGCCTTTTTTTGAAAGATAAGAAACGGCGGCGGCTGGGTTAGTAAGGTGGCAGGCCCGGTTTCTGCACGTTCATGCACCTGCGGACACGAAGCCGCACTCAAGCTGGGAATGTTAGTCGGTCATTTTTGCGCCGGAAAGTACGGTGTTTCGACTTGGCAAGGAGCGTCGAAGTGCATATCGCCGGAAACGTCCATTCGGGAGAAACGGCGGTAGTCACGACCGGAGCCACGGCGGGAGTCACCTCCGGCCTGGTCGGAATGACCCAGCGTGTTGCCTGGCGCGCAAAACATTTTGGCGTCTGGCACAACCTGACAAGCGAGATCACGGGGATGGACCGGCCAGCCTGTTTTCAGGACACCATGATTCACGGTATTTTCCGGTTCATGAAACACGACCACTTCTTTCGAACTCTGTCGCGAGATGAAACGGAGATGAAGGACGTTTTCTGTTTTGCGGCTCCCCTCCCGATTCTGGGCCGCCTGGCTGAAATCGCATTCCTGTGTCGCTACATGCGGGCCCTTCTTCGCGAGCGCAATGCGGTCATCAAAGAAATCGCCGAATCGTCTGAATGGCAGCGGTATCTGCCATGAAAATTGTTATTCCCGGCGGCAGCGGACAAGTGGGCCAAATCCTCGCCCGCCATTTTCATGCACAGGGTCACGCGGTGACTGTCTTAAGCCGGAATCCGCGGCCCGCTCCGTGGCGAGTGCTGTGCTGGGATGGCCTTACGCCCGGCGCCTGGGTTGCCGACCTCGAGCAGAGCGATGTATGTATCAACCTCGCCGGCCAGAGCGTCAACTGCCGGTACACGCCGGCAAATCGTCGATCCATACGCCAATCGCGAGTGCGAAGCACGCGCTTGCTGAACAGGGTCATCGCCTCCCTCAATCACCCTCCACGGCTCTGGTTGAACGCAAGCACGGCAACCATTTACCGGCATGCTCTCGATCGCCCCATGAATGAGGCCAATGGCGAGTTGGGCGGCAACGAGCCGGGCGCGCCCGACACCTGGAACTTTTCCATCGACGTTGCCAAAGCATGGGAAGAAGCCTTCTTCTCGACCACAACGCCACTGACCCGCAAAGTTGCCATGCGCAGTGCGATCACACTCAGTCCGGATCGAGGCGGAGTCTTCGATGTATTACTGGGCCTGGTCCGCCACGGCCTGGGCGGCAGGCAGGGCACAGGCACGCAGTTCGTTTCCTGGATTCACGAAACGGACTTCGTCCGGGCCATCGATCTGCTGATTACTTGTGAGGAATTTGACGGCGTGGTGAATCTCGCGTCGCCCAATCCACTGCCAAATTGCGACTTCATGCGAACCCTGCGCGAGGCATGGGGCACGCGGTTCGGCCTGCCATCTCCAGGCTTGATCGTCGAAATCGGCACTTGGTTGATGCGTACCGAGTCGGAGCTGGTTCTGAAGAGCCGCCGCGTCGTACCGGGCCGCCTTCTGGACGCCGGTTTTCAGTTTCTCTTTCCGGAATGGCCCGCTGCAGCGCGCGACCTGATCGCGCGGATGAAGGCATGAAACATCAGAGCAAATTCCTGACCGCGGAGTGGAACAACGTGTTCCTGCTCAACTACGCGGTCGACGCATCGTTGCTGGAACGATTCGTTCCCGCGGGCACGGAACCGGATCTGTTCGAAGGAAGAACTTACCTCAGTCTGGTTGGTTTCGAGTTTAACCGCCTGCGCATATTCGGTCTCGCCGTGCCGCTTCATCAGTCGTTCGAAGAAGTGAACCTTCGCTTCTATGTAAGGAGGTCGTCCAGGCGAGGGGTGGTGTTCATTCGGGAGCTGGTCCCGAAATACGCGGTAGCGGCCGTTGCCCGATTTGCGTACAACGAAAACTACTCACGCGCGTCGATGTCGCATCGAATTGAAACCCGCGCCGGCGGCGGTCTCGCGGAAGCTGAATATTCCTGGGGTTCGGGACATCGTCGGTGTTCGATGCGGATCGAAACCGAAGGGGCGAGTTTCCTTCCGCCGGATGGCTCCCTGGGCCAATTCATCTCCGAACATTATTGGGGTTATTCGGCACAACCGGGTGGCGGCTGCCTCGAATACGAGGTCCAACATCCGCCGTGGTGTGTTTGGAAAGCCAAGCGGGCATATTTCTCGGGAAACGCCGCCGCGTTCTATGGAGTCGACATCGCGCAAGCGCTGACGCAAGAGCCGGATTCCGCGTTCCTCACCCGGGGATCTCCGGTAACGGTCTTCAAAGGAACGAGAATCAGCTGATGCGAATTCCATGTGCGATAAGGATGGCTGCTCTACGACGATGATTGCGCATTCTGCTCCAGCTGGGCACACTTTTGGTGTCCAGTTTTACGCCCGCGGTTTTGAAGCCGCCGGGGCTTTTGAAGGGGATACGCTCCAGACCAACTGGACTCCGGCGGCGCTCGGCATGACTATCTGCGCACGCAAGACGTGGCCGCTTGACCGCGATGACGATTATTTCTATTATGTAGAAACTGTAGCGAAAGGTAATTCACTCGGCGAGTTCGAGCAAATCGTTTTTGTCGCATTACTGTGTCTTGATCCGGATGCTTACGGCATGGCAGTGCGTCGTGAAATAGAAGAACGCACCGGGCGGCGCGTATCGATCGGCGCGGTGTATGCAACGCTGGAGCGCTTGGAATCTAAAGGCTATGCGTCATCGTGCGCCGGGAGCCAACTCCGGAGCGCGGCGGCCGCGCCAAACGGTTCTTTCG
>PLEA01000502.1 GCA_003136335.1 Acidobacteriaceae bacterium
GACGCCATCATCAGCAAGGATCTCAACGGAATCATTACCGCATGGAATGACGGTGCTAAACAAATATTCGGCTATTCGGAATCGGAAGTCATTGGCAAACCGATGCTGATGCTGGTGCCACCGGAGCGTGTCAGCGAAGAATCTGACATTCTGGCGCGCATCCGGCGTGGCGAGAATGTTGTGCACTTCGAAACGGTTCGTGTCCGGAAGGATGGAACGAAGATTGACGTTTCGGTTACCATTTCGCCGATCAAAGATAGCGGTGTCATTATTGGCGCATCGAAAATTGCGCGCGACATCACCGAGCGCAAGCGGGCCGAGCAAACTCTGCAGGAAAGCCTCGCCACCAGCAAGGCTGCGCTGAAGGAACTGGCAGACCAGAAATTTGCTCTAGATCAACATGCCATCGTGGCCGTCACCGACGTCCAAGGCACCATCACTTACGTGAACGACAAGTTCTGCACCATCAGTCAATATTCCAAGCAGGAACTGATCGGCCAGAATCACCGCATCCTCAACTCCGGTCACCATCCTAAAGAATTTTTCCAGGAAATGTATCAAACCATCGCCAATGGCAAGGTGTGGCATGGCGAGATCAGGAACCGGGCCAAGGACGGTTCGACCTACTGGGTGGATACGACCATCGTCCCGACTCTAGCCACGGATGGCAAACCGCGGCAATACGTGGCCATCCGCGCCGATATCACGGAACGCAAACATGTGGAGGAGGCTCTGCGCGAACAGGCTAAAGTTCTGGACCTCGCCCAAGTGATGGTGCGAGACATGCAAGGCCACATCGTTCTATGGACTCAGGGCGCGCAAAAACTTTACGGCTACACCCGCAAGGAAGCCGTCGGTCGGCCATATCACGAGCTGCTTCAAACTCAGTTTTCCGAACCGTTGAAGCAAATCGAAGCAGAGCTTGAGAGCACCGGAACATGGGAAGGGGAACTGGGGCACCGCAAACAGGATGGCAGCCATGTGGCGGTCGCCAGCGTTTGGGTGTTGCATCGCGATGCGCAAGGCCGCACGCTGCGCATCCTGGAGTCGAATACCGACGTTACCGAACGCAGACAGGCGGAAGAGCGGCTCTCGGGCCAAGCGGAGCAACTCTCCCGACAGGCAGACGAGTTGACTCGTTCCCGGCAAGCTTTGGAAAACCAGACCCTCATGCTGCAGTGCGTGCTCGATAGCATGGTGGAAGGATTGGTCGCCGCCGACAAGCAGGGAAAATTCATCTTGTGGAATCCCGCCGCGGCCAAGATTCTCGGCATGGGCGCGGCCAACGTCCCCACCCAGGAATGGAACCCTCATTACGGTGTCTACCTGCCCGATACCGTAACTCCTTTTCCTCCAGAACAAAATCCGTTGTTCCGTGCCATTCGCGGAGAGGTGAGCAGCGCCGAGATGTTCGTGCGTAATCCCGAGGTCGCCGAGGGGGTTTGGATCGAGTCCACCGCCAGCCCACTGAAAGGCAAAGATGGTAAGGTTCTCGGCGGCGTGGTCGCGTTCCGCGACATTACCCAGCGTATCGTGGACGAGCGGGAAATCCGCAAACTCAACGAAGAACTCGAGGAACGGGTTATACAACGCACCGCGCAACTGGAGGAAGCCAACCAGGAACTCGAGGCCTTCACCTACTCCGTGTCTCATGACCTGCGCGCGCCGCTCCGCCACATCGGCGGCTTTTCCCGGATGCTGGCCGAAGATTATGGCCCCGCCATGGCGCCCGAAGCGCGCCATCATTTGCAGCGCATCGAGGATGGGGTTCACCGCATGGGTCTGCTCATCAATGGACTTCTGAACCTGGCGCAGGTTGGCCGTCACGCGCTCAACCTTCAAACCGCACCGCTGAATCCGGTCATCGAGGAGGTCGTATCTTTGCTGCAGCACGACGTCGAGGGCAGGGCAGTCACGTGGAAGATTGCGGACCTGCCACCGACCGAATGCGATCCCATCCTCATCAAGCAGGTTTTTCAGAACCTTATCGCCAATGCTCTCAAGTTCACCCGTCCTCGGGAGCGCGCCGTCATCGAGATCGGCCATCTCCCGGAAAATGGACAAAACGTTCTCTTCGTTCGCGACAATGGCGTTGGCTTCAACATGAAGTACAAAGACAAGCTGTTCGGTGTCTTCCAGCGTCTCCATCGGGCCGAGGATTTCGAAGGCACCGGCATCGGCCTGGCCACGGTGCAACGCATCGTTCGCAAGCACGGAGGCCGCGTTTGGGCCGAGTCGGAACTCGATAAAGGTGCGACCTTTTATTTCACCCTCGCAGCCGCCGAACCCACGAATATCAAACCAAACAGCCCGGATGAAGCGAATCCGAACACCTCGACAACCAAACATGCTTCAGCAGGAGCCTAACTATGAATTCCGATGAAACCGATATTCTATTGGTCGACGACAGTCAAGACGACGTTGACCTTACCCTGCATGCATTGCGTGCGGAAAACCTGGCGAATCACGTATTCATCGCGCGCGACGGGGAGGAAGCGCTGGACTTCCTTTTCTGTTCCGGGCCTCATAGCCAACGGTCCTTTGAGCACCCGCCCAAGTTGGTGCTGCTCGATCTGAAGCTGCCAAAAGTAGACGGAATGCAGGTTCTCGAGCAGGTCAAAAGCGATCCCCGTACCAGGACGATCCCCATCGTATTGATGACCTCTTCGCGGGAAGAGCGGGACATGGTGAGCGGCTACAACCTTGGTGTTAACAGCTACCTGCAGAAACCGGTTGATTTCGAACAGTTCCGGAAAATGGTGAAGCTCCTCGGTATGTACTGGCTGGTTACTAATCAGCCTCCGATAACCACCGGAGCGCCGCGGGTGGCCAGCCAGGGGAAGTGAGCCGCACGGGAGCCAAACTCGAAAGTGGCACGCTCGGCTCTGGCTAAAGCCCAGTAGAGCCGCCAAAGGGCACATGCAGCGGCGCTCGATCGAAGAATGTGCCGCCGGCGCAATGAACGAGTCCGCGGCGCCTCAACTGCCAGAGGCCATTTGTCCGGGCTTGGAATCGGTTCGAGTTTGTCCCGCAGGTGAAGACGGTTTGCACTTTGCGAAGACACTGTGAATGGTTTGACCGAGTTCCTCAATACTGTTGGGCTTCAGCAGCAGGTCGGGCAAGCCGAGACTGCGAACTTCTTCGTTGTCCGCGGGAGCGATATATCCGGAGGCAATCAAGATGGGCATGCCAGGCCGGATTTGCAGAAGCTCCCGCGCGAACTCTACGCCGGACATTTCAGGCATGGAGAGGTCGCTCAGCACGACGTCAAAATCCTGTGGCGCTGAGCGGAACATCTCTAGCGCTTGCTCCGGCACCGTGCAGCCCGTCACTTTATACCCGAGTCGCTCCAGCCAGCGCCCCATCAGGAATACCATCGACTCCTCGTCATCGACGAACAAAACCCGTTCGCCGTGACCTCGGAATTCCTCTTGAGCCGGCTGCGTGCGAGCTTCCGCAGAGGTCTTTTGTGGCGCGGACAGGTACGGTTGAAAGATGGGAATCTTTCCGGGTTCGTTGTGAACCGCGGTCGCCCCCACTTGGTTTTTCACGATGCCGGGGACGAGGGACATGTCCACTCCTTTGTCCTCCCTCTCTTTGGTTGTCGAGTAGAACGGTTCAAACATCTTTGCCATTATAGTTTCTATCCATTGTGTGGCCGTTATCGATGATGCAGCGCGCTCATGGCGCCGACTTCAATCGATTGTGTCGACTACCACAACTTAGAGGGCGCAAAGGGAAAACGATTGCCGTGAGACGTGATACCGGAACCATCGGCTGGGACGGCAACTGCTTTAGCGATGGCGCACGCAAAAGGTTTTGCAATTCCCAAATCGGGAAAGCCCCGATATCGAATCTGAGCTTGTTGGGGCGAAACTGCAACTCCGGATCCATGACGGGGTTCAGGCGGTCTACGAACTTTCTTTTAGGCCTTGGAAAGATGGTCCGGAAAGGGGATTGGAGTGTGCCTGCGGAAAGTGGTTCTGGCGTAGGTTTGCCCATCAAGAGTTTCTGCAAATCGACAGACGACGGGAAAGAGTACAGGCGGCAAAAGGCTTGAGAAGACCACTACACAAGATAAAGAATACGAAGGGACCGATTCAAGATCGCTGTAGATTATTGGTGCGAAAGGGGGGACTCGAACCCCCANNGCCAGATCCTAAGTCTGGTGCGTCTGCCAATTCCGCCACTTTCGCACGGTCGGGAATATAGTTTACTTTGTTTGATAGCTGTGGGGAAAGACGCGCTAGTCTTAGTGCGCGAGTTCGGTGATCTGCACCTGATAAGGCTCCAGCAGTTCGCCGGTGGCATGATCGACGTCCGCCACCGCGAGTTGATAGTTCACTTCGGCTTGCAGCAAGCCTAGCTGGGCGCTTGCGAGTTCGGTCTGCGCCTCCAGCACAAAGAAAATCGTTTCTGAACCCAGGTCATACTTGCGCTGTTCGGCGGCCATGGTCTTCTTGGCCAAGTCCAATGCTTCCTTGCCGGCGGCGATGCTGAGTTTTGCCTGCTCCAGTTGGTGTACGGCATTGCTGACGTCGAGCGTGACCTGCTCGCGGATTTGTCGTTCGTTGTATAAATCACTGCGCCGCGAAACCAGCGCGTTTCCCATTTCAGCCTTCGCGGCCCGATTCTTGAGTGGCACACTTAACGACAACTGCGCGTAATAAGTTGGGTAGTTAAAACCGAAAACTTGATTCACCGAAGAACTCGTAATCTTCTGACCCGTGCCGTTGAACTGCGTGCCCCCCAGTCCGTTGCTGGCGTAAAGGCCGTTCAGGTCGAGTTCGGGCAAGAGATGATTGTGCGCCAAACGAATGCGAGTTTGGTCGTTGGCCAGAGCGGCATGGGCTGCGTCAAACTCGGGCCGCTTGGTGAGCGCCCGTTGCAACGCATCCCCCGTATCCATGGTGCGCAATTCGCCCTCAGGTTCCGGCTTTTCCGTGAGTGCAAGATCGAGAGCTTCAAAGTACGGGTCTTGGTCCGCGCCAATGGTCATGCGAAGCGTATCCTCCGCCTGTTTGAGTGCGTATTCACTTTGGATAACCTGCACGCGACGCGACGCGACCTGCGACTCTGACCGGTAGATGTCGAGCGGTGGCAAAGCGCCCAGTTCCAGTGCGCGTTTGTCACGCTTGTATGTGGCCTCGGCTGCGCCCATGGAACTGCGGGCGACCTCCAGGTTTCCGCGCGCTTCAACCACCGACCAGTACTGCCCCACAGCTTGCAAGACGTTAGTATTCACCTCGGCGGCAAAGTTGGCCCGCGACTGCTGGAGATTGCGCCGCGCGATCAGCAACGGCGCTCGGTTGGCAAACAGCCATCCGTTTCGCAGAAGCGGCTGGGTAACCTGGAAATTCAGCGCCGAACTAATATAAGGATTGAAAATGTCGAACGAGTTGTTGGTAAAATTGTTATTACTGTTCATCCATGCCTGTACGTTGGTGCCCGTCTCGAAAGTTTCCGAGTAATTGAACTGAGCAAACTGGGTTGTGTTCTTGAAAATAGTGGTCGCGCCGCCGGTTCCCTGGAGCGTAGTGAAAGGCGGAGTAGTAGTACTGGTGAGGTTGTAAGAGCTCGTCAGCAGCGGATCGAACGGCGCGTGCGCCCCCAGCAGCGCAAATTTGGAAAATTCCACCTGTGTTTCCTGAATCCTCACGCCGCTATTGTTTTCAAGCGTAAGAACGACCGCATCGCGCAGGCTGAGCGTAAGCTTTCCATCCACCACGTGATTCCGTAAGTGCTGTGGCGCTGCCAGTTTGTCTGAGCGAACCTGCAGGGTGAGCAGATCGCCATATCCCTCGCCCTTTTGCGCCCAGGAAGGCGAGGTAAATCTCAAAATGAAAAGTAGCAGAAGATAAGCGGAGAGCCCCAGGCGAGAATATTTCATTTCTCAAATCCTCCAAGATTGTGCTGGCTCGTGCTGTGAAGGGACTTGGCCGTGCCGCCTACTCCCAACGAATTGCTTCGACCGGATCCAGGCGTGCCGCTTTGACCGCGGGGTAAATTCCGAACACAAGTCCGACCGTAATCGAAACGATGAACGCCAGCAGTATGGAACTGAGCGTCACAATGGTCGACCATCCTGCGAGCCAGGCGATCAAACGCGACATCATGAAGCCGAACATGATGCCAAAGGTTCCGCCGACAAAGGAAATCAGCATGGCCTCGACGACGAACTGGCGAATGATGTCGGACTGCCGCGCGCCCACGGCTCGCCGAACGCCAATCTCGCGCGTGCGCTCCAAAATACTGGCTAGCATGATGTTCATAATCCCGATCCCNNCCGATCCCGCCCACCAGCAGGGAAATGGAAGCAATCGCAACCATGACGGCGTTGAACAGACGTTCCGTGCGCTTCTGTTCGGCGAGCAGTTCGGCCGGCACGATGACGCTGAAATCTCCGGCCGAATGATGCGAAGAATCCAGAATCGCCCGCACGACTTGCGCCACAGATGCCATATCCGCGCCGTCGCGAATGTTCAGGTAGATTCCATCGATTTCATCGCGTACGAAGCTGTAGTTATCCTCCAGCCGCAGCATCGCCGAGTTCAGCGGGATGTACATGATGTTGTTGAGATCCTGCGTGGGCACGCCCGTCACTTCGGTTTGGGAACTGAGCTGCGGGGACGCGACTCCGATCACTCGGAACCACGTTTCATTGGCCTTCACGTATTGGCCGATCGGATCCGCGGAACCGAACAGGCTCGACCGGGCGGCCGCNNCTGAAAAATCGTCCTTCGAGAACATGTAATCCGGCAATCTTCAGGTAGATGGGATTGACTCCGTACATCGTTGGCGGATCCTGCTGCGATTTCGGAAGAGTCTTCGAGGGAGTCATCCGCTTCCTGGGTGTGGCTGCGACAATGTCGCTCACATCATCGCGGATCACGCGATAATCCTGGAACGAGAGTCCGGGAGAGATCTTGCGAATTTTTTGATGCGCTTGCCACTCCGTGGTCTCTTTCGCTTCGACAATCAGGTTGTGGACGCCCATCTGCTCAATCAGCGCCATCACCTTCTGCCGCGCGCCCGCGCCAATCGAAAGCATCGAGACCACGGCCGCGACTCCAAAAATCATGCCGAGCATCGTGAGTAAGGAGCGCAGCCGGTGCAGCAATAGGTTCTGAAACCCCAATTGCAGGTCGGGCAGCCACTGTTGATAGCCGTGCAACATGCGGGTGGAAGGAGTGGACGCTATAGTCGCCATTACAGAGCTCCTCCTCCGCCGCCTGGCGACGGCGCGCTGGAATTCGCTATCTTCCGTGGTGCAGTTGGGTCGACTAAAGCAATTTCGGTGCCCGGGCTAATACCTTCAATGGCGGCGCGACTCTCGTTCTGGGCCAGTATCTTCACTTCGCGCGGTTCAAAGTTGTTGCCGTTGCGCACATACGCCACGCGCTTGTTGTCTTTCAGGAACAGAGCCTGGCGAGGCGCGTAGATCACGTTCTTTTGTGGATCGCCATTGATGAAGACTCGTGCCGTCAGACCCGGTCTCATCTGTGCGTCCGTAGTCGCGAGCGCGATGGACACTTCGAACTTGCTGCTGGAATCGTCCTCCCAGAATCTGCGGGTATTGTTGCCTCCGACGGTCTTCACCGTGCCATGAAACGTACTTCGCGGCAGCGCATCGAGTTGGATGTCTACAGACTGTCCTTGCTTAACGTTGTTGCGTTCGAGTTCTCCAACCTTGGCGACCAGTTCCATTCCTTTGGGATCGATGACCTGGCATACCGTGTTGCCGGGTTGCACCTGGTCGCCTTCGTGATATTCCGGTATCGACATCCCAGTAAAAAAAAATCCGTCACCCTCGTTCTTTTCCAGTGCAACCAGCCCATCGATGGGAGCCATCACCCGCATCTTGTTGATACTGTCTTGGGCCTGGTCCATCGCCAGCTTCGCTTTGTTCCGTTTCTCTTCCGCGAGCGAGATGGTGGCCTGATTCGAGGCGCTGCGGGACTTGACGTCTTGCTCCAACTCCGCAAGAACTCGTTTAGCCTGTTCCAGAGCGAGATCATTCTTGCGCGCGTCAATCGTGCTGACCAGTTCGTTCTTCTGCACGTCCAACTCCGCCCGCCGCACGTCGAACCGCGCCTTCAGCAGCTTAACTTTGTCTTCTGCCGCCACCACCGCCGCGTCTGCGCGAGCTTTGGTGATCTCCTGATCCGCCTGCATCAGTTCGGAGCGGTTCTGGTCTAGTTTGTACTGTTGCTCGCTAGGATCGAATTCGATTACCAGATCGCCCTTCTTCACGGCGGTGCCGGTGTGCAACAAATGGGTGATTTGCAGTGCGCCCCCGCCGATAGGAGGAGCCGTCAGCATTTCCGAATGGCTGGCGCGCAACTCGCCCGTAACATAGACCCTCATGTCAAGATTGCCGCGTTGCACGCGTCGGGTGGGAATGTCGTCTTTCGTAGCGGCGGGCGTGGCCCGGCGCACCGCGGCCACCACGCCAACCACGGCGCAGAGAATAACCGCTACTACCGCCCACGTAATGGCACGCCGGCTTTTCATTTCAGCTCCGTCTACTCTTTCAAGGTTGGATCTTTCAGTGCCACTTGCTCTCCGGGATTCACGCCTTTCGCGACCATGATTTTGTCGCCGCTTCTTCGTCCAACTTCGATGGCGCGCTCCTCAAACTGCGAGCCTCGCCACACATAGGCGACATTCTGCCCCGATTTCTGAAACATGGCCTGCGCGGGAATGGTGACTGCATTCGGAACACGGTCGACGATCACCGTTACCTGCCCGGTGATGCCAGGCTTGAACCGCGGGTCTGTCTGGTCGAGAACAATCTCGAGGATAAAGTTGCGAGGAAAGGGCCAGCCGCCGGAAAAATCCATACTCGCAATAGTGCTGATTTGCTCGATGTGCCCCGTGAATTGCCGGTCGGGAATGGCATTCAATTGAACAGTAACCGGCTGCTTTGCCGCCAGCCTTCCGCGTTCCGTTTCATCTACCCGCGCGGAAATCCGCAGCGTGGTTGCATCTGGCAGTTCGGCAATGGGCGCCCCAGGCCAGGCGTGATCACCGGGACGGAACGATGTCATACCCGAGCCGGCCCAGTGTTGCAACAGGCTGATGGTCCCTGCCGAAGGCGCGCGCTGGATCATCTGAGCCAGCCCACGGTTGGCGCGCTCCACATCATACTCGGCCTTCTTGCTGGCTTGTTCCTTGCTCTCAATAGTCGCCTGGTTCAGCGTCTTGTCTGATTTCTCTTTTGTTTGCGCTTCGCGCAGCTTCTGCTCGGCGTCTGCCACCTTCAGGTTTGCCTCTTCGCCCTCGATTTTGGAAACGATCTCCTGTTTGCTGGCCTCGAGCTTGGCCGCCTCCACGTCGTAGCCGGCTTTTAATACAGCCGTCTTATCTTCCTCTTCGGCGAGCCGCGCCTGAGCGCGAGCTTGCCCGATCTCTGCCTCCGCCGACTTGAGGCTGGACTGAAACTGCGCCAGTTCCTGCTCCGTCTTTGTCTTATCGAACTCGACCACCACATCTCCGGGCTTCACCGCAGTACCTTCCGGCGAAACTTTGACGATCTGCAGGTCGCCCGCTTCCGCCGGCGCACTGATTGTGACCGATTTCAGAGCCTTCACTTCGCCGCGAAATTGCGTCGAGTCGAGAAATTCCTCGTGCTTCACTGCGATAGTGGGAACTGTGGGCGATCGCTTTCCCAGACGCGCTGCTCCCCACACCATGCCGCTTCCCGCCAGCAGGACGATCGCGATAACCATCCCCTTGCGCTGAATCGAAAGCCGATGGAAGCGTTGTATCATCAGGAACCACTCCCCGCGTTCTGCGCCGTACTCCGTTCAGGAGTTGATCCCGCGCCGTGCTTCGCAACTTCGACATCAACGGCAGCGGAAAGGTCGGGCATGAGCTTAGGATCATTTCCCTCGATCGCGACAATCACCACGAAGGCGCGAAGTTTATTTGAGAAGCTTCCGCCTTCGCCGATCGGAGCAAGTTGGTCCAGCTTAGCCGCGAACACCAGATCGGGATATGCATCGAGCCGGACCTTGGCCGTCTGCCCCACCTGCAAACTCGGGAAGTCCTGCTGATTCGCCATCACACGGACCTGCATGTTCGCCGGATTCACCACCTGCATAAACGGCACCCCCGGACGCACCTGGTCGCCTTCCTGCACTTCGCCCATGGTTCCTTGCTTCCAGATTGTATTGAGCACCACGACTCCATCCAGGGGCGAGTGGATCTGCATGAGGTCGGCGTTGGCCTGAGCGTGCAACATGGTCTGCTGCGTTCGATCGCGCTGAATTTCCAGGATGCGAACCGCTGCCTCTGCCGCCTTGCGCTTCAGATCGAAGGTTTCGCGAAGTTGCTCGTAAGTGGCCTTGGCTTCGTCCAGATTTTCCTGATTTTTTTCTGCATCGATGCGCGAGACGATTTCCGCTTTTTGCATTTCCAGTTCCGTCTTGCGAAGATTATCTTCTGCCGCCTTCAGTTCGGTCTCATCTTTGGCGCGTGCCGCACTTTCTTTGGCCTGCTCCTCCGCGACTTGGTCTACCAGCTTCGCATATTCAGCCTGTTTGTCGATGAAATCGCGCATCTGCGCCTGCCGGTCAAACTCCACCAGCAGATCCCCCTGCTTGACTCGCGTCCCCGCAGGCGTCAAACGGATAATCGTGAGTGTGGGAACCTGTTGGCCGGCGAGCAGAGGCGCGAGAATGGCACGCGATTGCACCGCCTCCGTCGTTCCCTTAAGGCGTAAAACTTGAGTTGGAATGCTGGCGGCTGACTGTGCCGACTTGCCGCTGGTGGGACTTTTGCTCCGTATCGCCAAAAGCAGGACGACGCCAAGAAGCAGCGCCGCCGCAGCTATCACGATCCAGCCGCGCAGTCGCCGCGAACCAGCGCGGTCGTCTTGGGGTGGTTCCGGCTGGGATTGCGGAGTCGTCGAGTCGGGACTCACTTCCGCAGCAACTGTGTGCATGGGTGAAATACTCCCGCCGTAGGAATCTGGTTACACGGCAAAAGTTGCCCCCTGCTTCTGCCGATACTAACTTATCTGACCGCGAGTTCGTTTCCAAGCGTTATTCGGGGAGCCGCGGGCATCATTCCCGGGTCGTGAAATGTCCGTCCCAACGATATAGATCGCGAAGATCGCTGCTGCTTGCAACCTCAGTTCTGAACTTTTCTTCGACAGGAAGGACAGGAACAGTCGCTTCTGCGATTCTGCCGATGCGATCAAACGTGCGAGGAAGTGCGAGGGTGGCGTCCTTGGGTGCAGGCTAAGAGGCCATCGCATATAAATACGAAGCGTACCTCCCCTTGGGCTTCTGGTGGACAGGGAAACGCTCGACCACGACGGGGCCTTGCGGCCTGCCTCGCATTGCGCTGTGCCAGAAAGCTGGCTCGACTGGCGCAACTCCCGAAAGTGGCGCTACTGGACTTCGTTCAGCTTTTGATAAATCAGCATTGCCACGAGCACCAGCAGAAATACTCCGGAACCAATGCTGAACACCCGGACCGGAATGGTAAGCCGGTTGACTTTGGTCAACAGTTCCGTTTGCTCTTCCTGCATGTGCGAGTTTGCGTCATCCAGAAACAGTTGCTCATCCTCGTGCATGGTAAGTGTGCTCTTGTAAATCAGGAGGACGACCAGACCAACGGCGAAAACTCCGAATACAACCGCGACCACAGTCAGCGTCATAAGCCACCTCGGCAGGTTCCAACCCAAGTGCAGCGGCTTTCCACTTCGTGGAACGGGGGAGCGCAGAACCCCGCGCCGGTCCCGGGGAAGGCCCTAACGGGAATGATTATAGCCCTGTTGGCAAGCCCTGGCGCCGAATAAATCCCTTTGTTCGGAGTCTGTTACAGGAGCGCGAAGAATGCGACTTCCGAGCCGCAGGCCGCATCCAACTAACAGGCAGCTTCCCGAGGCTGGAACAAAAGGAACATTTCTGGCGGAAAAGACTTCTGCTATAATCGAACAGCTTTAAAGCCAAGGAGATACGAATGGCCACCACTACGGTCCCTGAAGTTACGAAGAAGACCGCGCCCGTTACTCTCACCCCCAATGCTGTTGCCAAGGTGCAAGAGATTATGGGGCAGCAGAATCCCGTTCCTGCCGGCTTGCGCATCGGAGTGGTGGGTGGCGGATGCTCCGGTTTCTCCTATTCGATGCAATTTGANNGGATGCTCGGGCTTCTCCTATTCGATGCAATTTGAAAATGGCGCCGGAATGATGGACAAGACTTTCGACATGGACGGACTCAAGGTGTTCGTCGATGCGACTTCGGTCATGTATCTGAATGGCTGCATCGTCGACTACGTCGAGACGCTGGAAGGCGCAGGCTTCAAGTTCGAAAACCCGAACGTGAAAAGCACCTGCGGCTGCGGATCTTCCTTCAGCGTGTAACACACGTAGGGACGGCCGCCTCGGCTGTCCGCCCGTGCGAAGCACGGCAGCAGCTCTCCATACGTGGAGAAAGCTCAGAAAAAGGAAATGGCCCTATCGCTTGCGATGAGGCCATTTCCTTTTAGGGCGATATTGTCGTTCAGGGGTTACTGCTGCGGTGGAGGATTACTCGGCGGATTCGGCGTCGAGAATCCTCCCGTGCCTGGCGCGTTCGGATTGTTCTGCATCCCCGAAGGAGACGTGCCAAACCCGTTGCCGGTGCCGAAGGCGCCGCCGTTGCCGGTCTGCCCGTTGAGATTCTGCGTGCCCTGCTGCCCAAATCCCTGCAGTTGGGGCTGGTACGGAGTCGTGATTATGCCGCCGCGGTCCATGCCTGGGTCGTACACAAACGCCCAGTCCTTATACTTGTTCTTATGATTGAACTCGCGAATCGTTTTGTCTTTGCTGAGGCTGGCAACTCCGACAATGGGCCCGCCGATGATTTGGCCAGAGCCCAGCTGGTTGCTTCCGGAATTGCCGTTCCCGGTTCCTGACGAATTCGTTCCGGCATCCGATGAGGGCTGCGATCCCGATTGCGACGGATCCGAACCAGCGGGCGGGTTGTTTGCAGTTTGCTGATTCTGACCGAACGACGAGTTGGCATTCGCCCCGAACCCGCTGTTTCCCCCCAAGGTGGAAGGCTGAGAGAACCCTCCCGAGCCGCCCGTTCCTGAGTTCATTCCGCTGACCGGAGTCGCGCCGGGAATATTTCCGCCTGAGATTCCGCTGAGCGACAGCTGGACTTCGCCGAAGTGCAGAAGCTTGAAGTCTTCGCACTTCGAGTTCTTACAATTCAGCGGGTCTTTGTAGCGTTTGCGCAGAAACCGCAGGTTGTTGGCGCTCTCGAGATCCTCAATCTTCGTAGGATAGCGGCCAAATTTCTTGTAGTAGGCGCGGATGGCCCGCGAATACTGCGTTCCGCGATGGATCATTTCCTCTTCGCGATCGCGTTTGATATCGAATGTAATGGAAGGTACGATTGCCGCCGCGAAGATGATTAGCAGGGCCATCGCCAAAAGCAGCGTCAGCATGATGTAGCCGTCTTCGCCCCGTCGAGGCTTACTCCCGTGAGGCACGCTGCGCCGAATGTGTGAATACCAAGCCATAAGAAATTTAGTAATTGGGTAATCGGGTAATTTTGTAATTGAAAATCCCAAGGCGTTCAAATTATCCAATTACCAATTTACTCAATTGCTATTCCCGTCTCACCCCTGCGTCAGCGGGATGTTTTGCGGCGGACCGCTGTTCACCACGTCTTGAATCTGAACCGACGTGGGCGAAATGTGGATCACCTTATATCGCCGGTCCACGATCTCGCCTTCCCCTGCCACAAAAACATCCTCGCCCAGCTTGAGAAATACTTTCTTCGATTCCCCAGTGCGGCTTGCAAAGCCATAAAATTTCAACGGAATGGGTGGGGCCTGTGGCGGTGTGGGAGTCTGGTATCCGTGTTCCAGGTTCTGCGCGTCCGTTACTGGGGGGGAACCGGGGCGTGGTATGTGCACGTCTTCCGCCTGCGAGACAAAAATGTTTCGTCCGCTGCCTTCGTACTGGGTCCTCTCGCTCGCGGCCAGTAAGTCCAGCCTTAGCGTCGGATCAAGATTTTCCACTCGCGGTTTCTTTCCCGGCTTTTTTCCGTTACGCGGCTTGTCACGCGTGGCCGCAGGAGCCGCTGCCTGTGCGCTTGAAGTCGGCGTCGACGATCCCATAAAAAATGGGATGAACTCGTACGCCACCGCCAGAAGCGCCAACACAACCAGCACCACCGCCCAGGTCGTCTTCTTCTTATTTTCAAGTCCCAGTTGCACTACGTTCCCGCCTTCAAATATGTCTCCAGCTTCATGTTCAACTTGACCGGCCCCTTCGGCTGGCCGCCGAGGGTTATGCTGTCGATAATGAAAAACATCTCGTCGCGTTCCAGCGCGTTGATGCACTTCGCCAGGGCGGTGTAGTTGCCCTCAAGGTCTGCTTCAATCTCTTCGGGTTGCAGCCCGCCCGTTTCTGCTTCCTTCAACTTATAGGTCACGTGCTCGATCAATACACCATTTGCGGCCGCGACCTTGCCGAACTCAGTGACAATCTGCGAGTTCTGGGTAGGGAAGCGTTTCTTATAGAAATCGTTGATCTGGTGACTTGCCAGCGCGACTTTTTGAGGAAGATCTTTCAGCGGCGCTACCTCGCGTGTCTTGGTGGTTAACTCAGCCTGAAGCTGATTCATTTCCATTTGGCGCGTTTCCGCCGAGCCGACCAGCGGCGAAAAATACACCACCGCCGCCAGCAGATCCACGCCCACCATAATGGCCAGCGCCGTCTTCAAGTTCTTCCGGGTTCGCCGCAGGTCCGGCATTAGTGCTTACTCCCTTTCGTCACCGGCGTCCTCGGTTTCACTTCCGTTTTCGGTTTCGTGTCCGTCTTCGGTGCCGCGCCGGCAGCGGCCAGCGGTTCAGGAATGTAAATCGCAACAATGTCAAACCGCTCGGTGTCGCCACTGGTTGACTGTCCAGAACTCTCTGAAACGATATTGGTCTGCGAGAAGCGGCGCGATTCTTCCATGCGGCGCGCCAGTTCGATGGCCCGATCCCGCGAATCGCCCGCCACCGTCATCTTCAGTCCGAGCTGATTATCCTCATCCAGTTGCGGATTGATCGACATCAGGTGCACTCGCGGGGGCATCACCTTCTCCAGATTTTCCAGTACCCGCGTCCATGAAAATGCCTTGCGCTCGATCAGTTCGTTCAGAAACTGCGATTGATCGCGCGTGCTTCGGTTTTCCGGCAGGTTGAGGATTTTCTCGGCGTTGCCGCGGAGTTGATCGCGATCGGCAATCATTGCGCGTTTCTCGGCAATCGCGGCCCGATCCCGCCGCGCGTTGATCCAGCCCGTAACGTCCAGCGCAAGAAGCACCAGCGTGAGCAGTCCCACCGCGGCCACGGCCGTCCCCCAGCGCATCCAGAACTGCCGCGCATCTTCGTAGGGCTGGCTCGCGAGATTGATATCAAGACGCATGATCTTTTGTAATCGAAGCTACGAGATCAGTGCTCCCACCACTCCTGCCATTCTCCAACGCGGTACCGAACCGCCTGCGGACGCCCCCAGTTGCGAAGAAGCCACCAGTTCCTGCACTTCGGCTCCGGTCTGCGCGCGCAACGCTGGGGCCGCGCCGCCCGACTCCGGCAGTCCTGCAATATAAATTCGCTCGATGTTCAGGCGGTAGGTGTCCTGAAAAAAAACGACGGAGGGATAGACTTCCTCCGCTAATTGCTCACCGGTGATCAATACTCCGCGTGTATTTTCGAGCGTGCG
>PLEA01000464.1:0-5439 GCA_003136335.1 Acidobacteriaceae bacterium
GATAAGGGAAGTTTCTGAGGAGCGCATCCCGGTTCTTATCTCGGATCGATGACGGCCCAGCGTACCGTTGGTCCGCACACTCGCCCACCCGTGAGACACGTACACACCCGCTCTGAGTCGGGAACGTGCCAGATGGGAAAGTATTCTCCTTGATCAGCAGCCTTCCCTCCTCTCCTCTATCCAAGCTACGAGGTTCTGACTTTTGCCTCGGTGGGCTTACCTCCCACTGAACACATCAGCCTTTCTCTTTCTTTTTTCTGGACATGCCGGAGCTCTATAGCCCACCCCGAGCTCAAATCGGTGGTGCAGGGCTACTTCAACTACTATGCGGTACCAGGAAACCTCCATAGCTTGGGGGTGTTCCGGGATCGGTTGCTCGGGCATTGGCGGCATACACTCCGCCGCCGAAGCCAGAAACGCCCGATCTCCTGGACGCGTACCCTCGCTCTGGCTAAACGATGGCTTCCTAAGCCGCGAGTGCTCCATCCTTATCCCGCTGATCGCTTCGCCGCCAGTCATCCGAGATAAGAACCGGATGCGCTAATGAGCGCCCGTCCGGGTCCGTGCGGGGGGTATCAGGCCGACTGGTATCCCTACCGCGATCTCTTTGACCTGCTGTAAGTGCGACGCGATTTTTCACGCAACTATTGAATTTGCGGGTGTCCGGGCGGCGAGGATTCTGTGGGACGAGGAGTCGCGATGATCGCGGACAAAAGGAAGGTCAAAATTCCCCACTCTAACGTCGAAAAAGACGCGACGTTAGGATGGGGCACCCGGCGCGATGGTTGGATGGCCACACGCCGGATTGTTATCCCTGGTCTTTGAGTTTTAATTTGGATTTGTTTTCTTCCAGGAAGGCCTTGATTTCGTTGGCTGCGCCCAGGAGGCGGTTCCATTGTTCGTAGTAGAGAGTGACGGGGAAACGGCCGAGGCCGTAGACGCTGACGCCGCCCTTTTCGCCGACTTTGAAGATCAGGTCGCCGCTGCGTTTTTTGGTTTCGACTTCTTTTTCGAGCTGAGATAGCTTCGCTTTCAGTTCTTCGTAGGTGGGTTCTGCCATGATTTCCTCGCGGTTGAATGATTAGTGCGGTTCGGATAAATAGTTAAGATGCTGTTTCTTTCGTCCCTACGGGCTCGTTGATTTTAATCCGGATTACCCACAGCTTGCGCCGTCGGCTGCATTCTTTCGCCGCTCCGCGGCTGCATTTTTCAGCATCCTTTTCAATGCAACGGATTCTAATGTCTGACGGCTTCGTTTCATCGTCGTACCAAGAATTCTTAGGTGCGCGGGTAACGCGGGAACGATAAAGCCCCTTCTATAGTAACTTGCCCGGCATTGCTTTGGGTCGGATAACCCTTATATGCTGTCAAGAGTGTAACCCCGAAACAGGAAAGCACGATCAGGTAATCGATGCGCTTGTGGATGAGATGGTCGGCATGGTTCTGCGTCTCGCTGATGTTGTGGGCGGCGGCGGCGGAGTCTACCCACAATCACCCCACGCGGACTGAGGCCGTTTCCTGTTCGATTTGCGTGGTGGCGCACAGCGCGAGCCCCACGGTAAGTTGCAGCCAGGCCGCTCCGGTCTTTGCCGCGATCGGTCTGCTGCGAGAAGAAGACGTCATCGCGAAGGCCCGGTTCGATTTCTCTGAGCGGGGCATTCGCGGTCCTCCTGTCCTGTAGGGATTCCCACTGATTCTCCTTCCGGCCTTGAGCCGGCGATTCCCTATTCTTTTCTTTTTCAGGAGGACGTTCATGCCTACTTCTCATAAGTGGCGCTTCATCGCCATTTTCGCCGTCACCTTCATAGCCGCCGCAGTCTGGGCCCAGTCGGCGGGAAACTCTGGTTCGATCAACGGCAGCGTGGTGGATCCCACGGGTGCCGTCGTCGCCAAAGCTATTGTCGAAATTCGTAACCCGGTCAGCGGATTGGATCGCAGTACCACTACGGATGCTTCCGGGAAGTTCGCCTTCACAAATATTCCCTTCAACCCTTACCACCTGACGGTCACAGCGGTTGGGTTCGCTTCCGCCGTGGAGGACGTGGAGCCCCGCTCTTCTGTGCCGATCAGCCTTGCTATCACACTGCAAGTGGCGAGTTCGACCACACAGGTAACGGTGGAGGCGGGAGGTGGAGACTTGATCGAGAACGATCCGACGTTCCACACCGACGTGGATAAGAACCTGTTCGACAAGTTACCACTGGAAAGCCAGTCGTCGTCGGTGAGTTCGCTGGTCACGCTTGCCACTCCGGGAATCTCGGCTGACTCTAACGGACTGTTCCACGGCCTGGGCGACCACGCCGAAAATTCCTTTTCGGTGGATGGGCAGCCGATCACAGATCAGCAGAGCAAGGTTTTCTCCAACCAGATTCCACTCGATGCGATCCAGTCGATGGAGGTGATCTCGGGCGCGCCGCCGGCTGAATACGGCGACAAGACCAGCATCGTCATCAACGTGACTACGCAATCGGGACAGGGCGTTACGACTCCCCACGGCAGCCTGACGGCTTCCTATGGTTCGTTCGGGACGTCGAATGTGGACTTCAATCTCGCGTATGGCGGGCAGAAGTGGGGCAACTTCATTTCGGCGAGCGGTTTGAATAGCGGGCGATTCCTTGATCCTCCGGAATTCGCAGTCATGCACGACAAGGGGAACGAGGAAAACTTCTTCGACCGCGTGGATTATCAGCTTTCCACTGCGGACTCGATCCACCTCAACCTCGGCTATACGCGTTCATGGTTCCAGACCCCGAATACTTTCGACACACAATTTGCAACTTCCTGGAACGGCGTTGTAGTAGACAACGGCGGGCTGGATCCCAGGGGGAACGTGGTTGGCGTGTCCGACCAGCGCTCGCAGATTCAGACGTTCAATATTGCGCCGAGCTGGACGCGGCTGATCAGTAACACGACCGTGTTCACACTCGGCGCTTTCGTTCGGCGCGACCACTTTAATTACTATCCCAGCGGCAACCCGTTCGCCGACCTGGGCCCCACGAACCTGCAGAGGGAGACGGTGGGACAGGATCGGACATTAACCAATGCCGGTCTACGCTCGGAACTGTCGTACGTCAAAGGGATTCACAATATGAAGACAGGAGCGGTTTATCAGCAAACGTTTCTGAATGAAAACGATCGGCTTGGAGTCGTCGACCCGACGTTACTTCCGTCGCTTTCGGATGTGAATGGAAATCCCTGTTACAACACTGCCACTCATCAGGCCATCGACTCACCGTGTACGGACCTAATCCCTTATGATTTGACGCAGCCGGGCGGAGGCAGTCTCTACAATTTCAAGGGCCACACTGACGTCAAGGAACTGGCTCTCTATGTCAAGGACAACATCACCAAGGGACCGTGGGCGTTGAACCTGGGACTGCGCGGCGATTTTTACAATGGCCTTTCCACACACAAGGAAGCCGAACCGCGTCTTGGCGTCGCCTACAACATTAAAAGGACGAACACTGTGCTGCGCGTTTCATATGCGCGTGTGCTGGAGACGCCCTTCAATGAGAATCTGATTCTTTCCAGCGTCGGGTGCAACAACGCTGTGCTGAATCCGCTTCTGGGGTGCTTTGAAGCGGCTCAGCCGACTCCGCTGGCTCCCGGCTGGCGCAACGAATTTCATGCGGGAATGCAGCAGGCCTTTGGCCGGTATGTGGTCTTCTCCGGCGAATACATCTGGAAGTACACGCACAACGGCTATGACTTCAGCATTCTTGGCAACACTCCTATCACGTTTCCGGTGGAGTGGGAGCGGTCGAAGATTCCGGGATACGCCGGGCGGGTCAGTGTACCGAACCTGCACGGATTCTCAGCGCTGGCGGTGTTCTCGAGTGTTGCGGCGCGCTTTTTCACGCCGCAGATCGGGGGAGCTGGCGCGGTTCCATCCACGGTGTTGGCTGCCGGTTCCACCCCATTCCGGATTGACCACGACGAGAAATTCAATCTGACGACACATATCCAATACCAGCCGTGGAAGACCGGGACCTGGTTCGGCTTTAACTGGCGATATGACAGCGGGCTGGTAGCTGGGCAAACTCCGTGCTTCGGCGGAAACTGCGCGCAGACAACGACTGATTCAACTGGCGCTCCTGCGATTGCGATGACAGACTCGTTCGGAGCCCCACTCACAGCGGACCAGGAGTTCGAAGCGGGTCTGTTCTGCGGATCGCTGCGTGCGACTCCGACACAAGCTCTGCCCAACCCCTGCCCGGTATCGCAATTCGGATCCACGCTGTTGCAGGTACCGGCTCCCAACTCCGAGAACGATGACAAGAATCCTCCGCGGATCGCGGCGCGGAGTTTGTTCGACATCGCCATCGGGCATGACAACGTATTCAAAGGAGACAAATACAAGGTGAGCTTGCGGCTCACGGCCATCAACGTCACCAACAAGTACGCGCTTTACAACTTCCTTTCCACCTTCAGCGGGACACACTACGTCACACCCCGAACGCTGACGGCGGAGCTTGGGTTTCACTTCTAGCTTGTGTGGTTGCACTGAACAGAACAGGCGGCCCTTTTACGGCCGCGTGTTTCCATTTAGGGTTGGAGCTTTGTAAATCCATGTAAAACATCCGGCGATCACGCGAAGGAATGCACTGGGGTTGATAGAATAAAAACAATCGCCATTCAAAACCGCGCATCTCTTTCTTTTTGGGGGAATTATTTGTCTATTCAGTTCGCCGCGAGACTCACGGCTTGCTTTGCGCTTGCCAGCCTCTTCACATCGCTGAGCGCCGCACAGCAGACCACGCCACCATCGAGCCCTGATTCGTCGACGCAAGCACCGCCACAGACGCCAGCGCAGGGTCAGGCTTCGCCTTCAGCACAGCAGCCGTCGGGGAACAAGGACAAGAAGGGCTCGGACACGAACGGCCAAAGCAAGAACTCAGGCACATCGAACGACCGGCTTTTCTATACGCTGCCAAATTTCCTGAGCATCGAAAATACCGCGCAGGTTCCGCCCCTGACCACGAAGCTAAAATATGCCGTGGTAGCCCGAGGTACGTTCGATTACGTGCAATATCCATGGTGGGCTTTTCTGGCGGCCCTGAGTCAGGCGGAGGGCAGCGAGCCGGGCTTTGGTCAAGGCTGGGAAGCCTATGGAAAACGCTTTGGAACAGCCATTGCGGACGGAACCATCGAGAACTTTATGACCGGCGCCGTTCTGCCCTCGCTGCTGCACCAGGACCCACGCTTCTTCCAGTCCAGCGAGGGCGGGTTTGGGAGGCGGAGTTTCTATGCGGTGAGCCGCATCTTTGTGACGCGTACCGACTCTGGTCGTTCGCAGTTCAATTACTCGGAAATTGTTGGCAGCGCCATCTCGGCGGCCATCTCCACCTACAGCTATCATCCGCGGAGCACGTACATCAGCACGCCTTCCAATCCGCACATGTTTGTTCCTTCCGATCGAACTTTAATTAACACCGCCAA
>PLEA01000464.1:5483-5851 GCA_003136335.1 Acidobacteriaceae bacterium
CCTACCCTGAGCGAAGTCGAAGGCGCTACTTGCGAGGTTAGTGATGCGGCGCACTTGATTCCGTGATCGGAACTGTGAGTGGGCGAAAAGGAAACCATCCTCATTTACGTTGCTTCCACTTCCCTGCTAACATTATTGGTTTACAACTCAACTCAAAATTAAATCTGATCACGCCTTCATAAATCTACGGAGGAAACATGGCAATTAAAGTTGGCATCAATGGTTTCGGAAGAATTGGCCGCAACGTGCTACGCGCTTCGCTGAAAGATTCGAACCTGGATTTCGTCGCGGTCAATGACCTGACGGATCCAAAAACGCTGGCCCATCTTCTCAAGTACGACTCGATTCTGGGCAACCTTCCGAATCAA
>PLEA01000374.1 GCA_003136335.1 Acidobacteriaceae bacterium
GTGGTGCACTACACCACGACCAACGCGAACGTGAAATATCTTTTCGCGACGGCGGAACCAGTGTTGCATTTGAAGCCGGGAGACATTCTCGACACCAATATGCTCGACTGCTTTGGCAACGTGCTTAAGAAACCCGGGGACACGCTCAGCATGGTGAAGGGCGACAATCCGCTGGCGGGGCCGTTTTATGTGGAGGGCGCGGAGCCAGGCGACACGCTGGCGGTGAAGATTCTTGACCTGCAGGTGGACGGCGACACGGGCGTGGGCGCGTTCTCGTTCGGATTTGGGGCGCTCAACGAGACCAACTACACGCCCATGCTGCACGCGCCGCTGCCGGAGCGGGTGTGGTTTTATCACATCGATCATGCGGCGAATACGGCCACGTTCAAGGCGCTGGATTCTGATTTCTCGGTGAAGATTCCGGTGCATCCGTTCTTTGGGTGTATTGGCGTGGCTCCGGCCAATGGCGAGGCGCGCACTTCGGTGGTGCCGGCGGAGTTCGGAGGGAACATGGATTCGCCTGAGGCCAGCGTGGGCAACACGGTGTACTTTCCGGTGAACGTGAAAGGAGGCTTGTTCTACATTGGCGATGGGCATGCCGCCATGGGCGATGGCGAGATTGCGGGAACAGCCATTGAGGTGCCGCTTAAAGCGCGAGTACAGCTCAGCGTGATCAAAGGACGCACGATCAGCTGGCCTCAGTTTGAAAATGACGAGGCCATTATGACGGTGGGCGCGTATCGTCCCGTCGACGACGCAGTGCGGATCGCGTTTACGGAGTTGGTGCATTGGATCCACAAGGACTATGGGTTATCGGAACTGGACGCTTATGAGCTGCTGTCGAAGGTGGCGAAGATTCATTTGAACGAGATGGTGGATCCGAATTATGTGGTGGTGGCTTCGATTGAGAAGAAATATTTGCCCGCGAAGAAATGAGGCTGCGTTGGCGCGGCCTGAGGATAGTAGGTCCCTCCACTCCGCATGCCCTTCCATTCGGAAGGGCATGCTCCGGGTCGGGATGACAGGCGGTCGGGGGCGAGTGAAAGGGGACAGCCGAGGCGGCTGTCCCTACGTGAGCGTTTTAGGCTTTTACGATCTTTTTGGCGGATGGATCCCAGACTGCGACTGATTTGTTGAAGTAGGCGAAGTTCGCCAGGTGGCAACCGATGGCTGCGTAGTTGCCGAACACTTCGTTTTCGACGACGGGTTTACGGGTGCGGACGGCGTTGTAGAAGTTGGCCTGGTGATCGACGGTGTCGTTGTATCCCGGAGGCGCCGAGTAGGACTCTTCCTCGTCGTCGACTTTTGACGCCAGGGCCGCGGGTTGCGGATGGTCTTCGTGCCACTTCTGCAGATACTGGTCGCGCAGTTCCTTCGGCCAACCAAAAATGGAATAGCCTTCGGGCTCCGGACGTGTGTCCTGCGGCCTGAAGCTGAGGGTCGAATCCTTGATGATCATCGTGCCTTTGGTGCCGTAGAAGCCGATGAACTCGCCGCCGTCGTTGTTCAGGTTGCAGCGCAGGGTGACACGGAAGTTGGGGTAGTCGTAGAGAGTCTCGATGAGGTCGGGAAACTCGCGGCCATCTTTGAAGTGGTAGAGGCCTCCGCTGGATTGGGCGCGCTGGGCGGGCTCTTTCGTGCTGGTGATGAAGTGGATTCCGGAAATCAGATGGACGAAGAGATCACCGCCCAGGCCTTCGCCATAATCGGTGTAGCAGCGCCAGCGGAAGAAGCGGACGGGATCGAAGGCGCGCTTGGGCGCGGTGCCGAGGAAGGCGTTCCAGTCGATGGTTTTTTCGCTGGCGTCGGGCGGAATGGGATAGACCCAGGCGCCGCTGGGGGAATTGCGGTCCCAGTAAGCGTTGATGGAGAAGACCTCGCCGAGCTTGCCGGAATCGTAAATCTCTTTGGCTTTGGCGTAAAGGACGGAGCTGACACGCTGGCTGCCAACTGCGACCATGCGATTGGCTTTGTGGGCGGCTTCGACCATGGAGAATCCATCTTCGACGGTGTGCGACATAGGCTTCTCGCAATAGACGTCTTTGCCGGCGGCGCAGGCGTCTTCGAAGATGTGGCGATGCTGGTGGTCCATGGTGGCGATGAGGACGGAGTCGACGTCTTTACGATCGAGGATGGAACGATAGTCGCGCGTGGCTGGGACGTTGGGATTCTTGACCGCTTCCTGCGCGGCGGTGTGGCGGCTGTCATAAAGGTCGCACACGGCGACGCATTGAATGCCGGGGACGTCGAGAGAAGCCTGGAGATGTTCGCATCCGCGAATGCCGGTGCCGATGGAGGCGAAGCGTATGGTGTCGCTGGGCGCGACGGGACGCGCCGCGGCGGAGAGCAGGTGAGGCTGCAGGACAGTCTTGGCGACCGTAGTAGCGGCGATGGCGCCAGTGCCGATGTGGATGAATTGACGACGAGTCAGGGGATTGTTAGCCATGAGATTCTCCACTTTAGATTTCACTGCGTCCGTGACAGCGATGGCGCCGGCGCGGAATGCTTACGGGGAGGAATTATGCCACAGGAGCTGGCGCAGAGGTAAATCGATTTTGTTGAGGGAGTCTTAGTGGCTAACGCGGAACAGCAGGTCTCTCCACTCCGAAGGGCAAGCTCGGGTCGAGATGACAGTTCTTCGAAGGGTGCACTGACGGGGAAAGTTCAGAGGATAAGAAAAAACGGGTGGGAGAAAATTGAAAGGGCCGTGACATTGGTTATGCTCTAGCCGCCAGCTCCTGCGAGGGAGCCAACAACGTGGAGACATGTACCGTCACGACCCCTTGATGCGATCACTGCTTTCGCAGTTCCAAACCCCAACTACCCCTCGCAGAGCCGTCGGTTTTTTCAGGTCTGGTCGCCGGGCGGGTCGCCCCGCCTTGCTGATCACTCAGTCTAGTTTGGACTGGCTCATTTTACTGTGCCAGCCCTTTCGACCGTCGACGTCACCAACCTTAGCAGAGCACTGCGAAAAGTCAACGCAAACTTTTGGTGCAATAGCTCTTTGCAAAGCTGTGCATAACCGAAAATGCAAACGGTTGCAAGGCGGGAGGTTATCCACAGGCGATTTTAATTGATCCGCTTTTTGCACATCGGGTGCACAGTAACGGGGCGTGCTGCAAAACGCTGAAAGCGAACCCAAATATCATCTTGACGATGGATCGAGATGAGCGCATCTTGCAGAGAGCGACGGAAAGAGCCGATGTCAGAACTGGTGGCTTACGTGGACGGGGGTTGCCTGGGGAATCCGGGGCCCTCGGGCATTGGAGTCGTGATCAATGGCTGCGCCAATGGACCGGTGCGCATCGCGAAGTGGATTGGCCACCAGGACAACAACGTGGCCGAATATGCCGCTCTAATGGAAGCTCTGCAGTACGCCTTGTCGCTCAAGGCCCAA
Organism: Acidobacteriaceae bacterium; assembly: GCA_003136335.1. The sequence goes on from PLEA01000374.1 coordinate 3,398, forward strand.
AAGCTGCATGTGTATTCCGACTCGGAAGTGATGGTTAGACAGATGACGGGGCAGTACGTCTGCCGCAGCCCGCGGCTCTACTCTTTGCACTGGACGTGCCGCAAACTGGCTCGCACGCTGAAATTTTCCATCTCGTATGTGCCGCGGGAAAATAATGTTGAAGCGAACGGGCTGGCGCAGTCGGCGCTGCGCCGGCGGCCTGTGTAGAGACGTTGCTTGCAACGTCTCTACGAACCGCACTTTCGGCTTAGTACTTCCGCGTGGGGGATTTCTTGACACCGCGCTCCCCCCGAGCGAGACTCCAAGTACTGCATCCTTATAATTTAGATGAGTTTGAGCCGGGAGCATTGCGGCCATAGCGGCCCTATTCTTCCGACTCCAAGGATGATGGCATGGGTCATGGAAACTTCCCCTAGTCGTGATCACGCGTTGTCGGTGACGGCCAATTCCCCTTCGGCCAATCTTTCTTCCAACGTGCGTTTCTCCGGAGAGGAAGGAGGACAGTCGCTGGCCGAGATGGCGCGGCGCGATCTTGACGCCGCCCTGCAGTTACTGGCCGACCGGGCGCAATACATTACCGGCGCCAGCGGAGCGGCAATCGCCCTGCGTCGCAATGGCAAGAAGGACATGCTGTGCCGCGCCAGCACGGGATCGAACGCGCCGGAACTGGGGGCGCTGCTGTCCACCGAATTCGGACTTTCGGGCGAGAGCGTGCGCACGCGCCAGCCGTTGCGCTGTGACGATGCCGAGCGCGACGCGCGGGTAAATCACGAAGTGTGCCGCCAACTGGGGATTGCCTCCGTGGTGGTGATGCCGGTGGTGAACGACGACGAGGTGCTGGGCGTCTTTGAACTTTTTTCGGGGAGGGTGAACGCCTTCGGCGAGCGCGATCTTTCGGCGGTGCAGCGGCTGAGCGAAATGGTGGAAACCGCGGTTCGGCTGGCCGAGGCCACAGAGAATTTGCCGGAACGGCTGAGAACGAGCGAGATTTCTGCGCCGGAAGTTGGCGATGCTGGGGTGGAGGAAGATAAAGTTTTGGGAGGACAGGTTCTGGAGGAGTTGGTACTGGAAGGTCCGATTCCGGGAGAACTGGTTGCGGAAGAGCTGGTTCTGGAGGAGGTTGTTCTGAAAGAACCAGAGCTGGTGCTGGAGGTTGCGGCCGAAGCGAATGCCGAAAAAGCTCGGTCCGGTGGGTCAGGGATGGAAGGCCTCGCCGAAAATATTGCAGGCGCAACTCCCGAACCGCTGCAAGAGAAAGTCCCCACCCCTTCGAGGAGCTTAGAGCAGGCTCTCGCGCAAAAGGCGCGAGAGGATGGGGCACCCATTGTCCAAGGGACGGCCGCCGCAGCGGCGGAACCGCCGAAAGATAAAGGTACGGTCGCCCAGTCTGCAGTCACAACCGCACCGGTCACTTCCGTTGAAACCGCGCCGCCCAAGAAGCTACTGTTCTGGTCGGCTGCGCAGACTCCTGCTGGCGATGACGAAAGGCCCGAAGAGGCCGACCAGAGCCACATCCCACCGGTGCTACGGAGCCTGCGCAAGTGCGAGGCTTGTGGCTTTCCGGTTTCTGCCGGTCGGGTGCTTTGCGTGGAATGTGAGGAAAAGAAGTGGCGAGGGAAACTGAGAGTGCCGCAGGCGCGCGGGCCCCGGCAAGTTGCAGCTCCGGCTCGAGTCGCTCCGGTTGCAGTGGCGCCTACAGCGGAAGCGCGGGCATTCGCGGTTGCGGCTCAATCGGTTGCGGCTGGCATTCCTGCGCCGTCGACGCAGCGAATATCCGCCGCGGTGAAGGAATCGAAAGTAGGCACAGGCCAGTTGCTAGCTGGGCGATCGGCCGCACATGCCCCCGCCCCTCAAACGGCGTCCGTGCCAGCGCCGGAGCCCTTGGGTGTTTCATCCGCGAGCTTCGTTTTGAGCGCGGGACTGGAGCCCTCGCAATCATGGCTCTCGGCGAACAAATACGTAATTGGAGTACTTCTGGTGGTCGCGATCATCGGCGCTGTTGTCTTTTTAATGCGCTAGCGGGCCATTCCGCGCTATCTTGCACGACACTGATCCCCTGAAACCCTTGACAACACAGGCAGTTCTGGTAAAGTGCGAAGAAGCTTGCAAACTACGACACACCAAGTAGGTGCCATGGTCATGAAGAATGTGTATGAAGTACTGCGGCAGAAAGAGATGGAACTGACCCGTCTGGAGAAGGAAGTGGAGGCTCTGCGGCTGGTGGCCCCACTGCTTTCCGAGGAAAAAGAGATGGTGTCGGACATGGCGAAGCCCACGTTGGCCACCGCCGTCAACGGGCCGCAAGCTGCACCCCGCATTCCGGTGCCTTCGTCGCCGTCGATTCCCGCGCC
>PLEA01000210.1 GCA_003136335.1 Acidobacteriaceae bacterium
GGAATCGAAATCCAGAACTGCGCGTACAGCACCGGCTTCAGATTCGGCAGCACGTGAACCCAGAACAGCCGCCCACCGCGAATTCCTGAAGCTCTCGCCTGTTGCACAAAATCCGACTCTCTTAACGATCCCGCGGTCGAGCACAACACCCGCGCCGCACTCGTCCATCCCAACAGCCCCAACATCAGAAACGTCACCAGCACCGAAGCCAACGGCGACACGTTCAACGGCATCAGCGCCCGGACCGTAATCAACAAAAACAGCCACGGCAGCGACAGAAATAAATCCGTCACCGCCATCGCTGCCCGCGCCCACCTGCCCCCAAGATATCCGCCGAGCCCGCCCACCAGCGCCGCCATCAATGTCGAGAGCAGCGCCGCAGCCGGCGCCAGCAGCAACGAAATCCGCGTTCCATACAACACCCGCGCAAACCGGTCCCGCCCAATCTCATCGGTCCCGAGCCAGTGCTGCCGCGTCGGACTTGCGTCCGCCGCCTCGCGATATTGCTTCGCATAACCCGCCGGTGCCAGCCAGTTCGCCGCCAGCGACACGCCCACGACAAGCAGCAAAACCGCACACGCCAGGCTGCGCCAGGCGTTTATGCGTCCGATCGTTATGCGTCCGATCCTCATGCTTCCTGCTCTCGAAGCATCTGTCCGATTACATCGGCCCCCGAGTTGGCCAGCAAGGTTACCAGCGTCACCAGGATCGTCAGATTCGTCAGTAAAGGCAGATCGCGCGCCAGCGCCGCCTGCCAAGCCAACTGCCCAACCCCAGCCAGCCCGCACAGCGCCTCCACCGGGATCGCTGCTCCCATCGCAATGCTCACCGACACTCCCGCAACCGCGAGCAACTGCGGCCCAGCAACCGGAACCACATGCCAAAACAAAATCCGTAACTCGCTCAACCCCTTCGCCCGCGCGGTAATGATGTGGGGCAAGGAATACGCCTTTGCCAGCAGGTTGCGCGCATAGCGATACACGCGCGGAAATACGATCAGCCCGATCGCCAGCGCTCCCGGAACATTCCACAGTACCGACAACAGCGCCAGGACCGCCGCCGGAATGCATAGGAACGTTCCGCTGATCACCGTCGTCAGCGCGTCATAAGCCGATACTCGCAGCCACGCGGCGCTAAGCGCCAAAGCCATGGCAACGGCCCAACTCAGCAGCAGCCCAATCCCCACCAGTCGCAGCGTCAGCGGCGCCCGCTCCCGCAGCAGCACGCTCACCGGTTGGCCCAGCGACAGCGACGTTCCCAAGTCCCCATGGGCCGCTCGCTGTAAGGAATGAAAATAGAAAACAAGAATGTTGTGCTGTTCCAGGCGCGCCTGGCGGAGTGCGCGAAGGCTCTCTGAATTCAGGTGCTGATCCAGTTGCGCCTCATCCACATCAAACCCAGGCGCCAGCCGCACTAGCATCGACGAGAGCAGTCCCCCCAGCAGAACCGTAGCGACGATGGCGAGCCCGTGCCGCGCAATTCTCCGCGCAATCTTCCCACCCGGCATGTTCCAAGGTCTCCTAATTCGCCGTTGCTCCCGCAGTCTTGGTATCGCGCGCGGCCGCTGCTGCGTGATGGACTTGCTTCATCGAATACATCCTGCGGTCCGCCTCGGCCAGCAGACGTTCCACATCGAACCCATCTTCCGGACAAAATGACATCCCCACGCTCAGCGTGATTAAATCCCGCCCGCACACATGCCGTCCTGATTCGACGGCCGCCTGATTCAGCCGCTCCGCCTTTTCCGTCGCCGCCTCTGCGGTTAACCCCGGCGCGGTGATCACGAATTCGTCACCGCCCATGCGTGCCACGTAGTCGTATCCGCGGCACACATCCTTCAGCCGCGTCGTGAACTCGCGCAGCAGTTTGTCCCCCTCCAGGTGCCCGAACGAATCGTTGATCTGCTTAAATCCGTCGATGTCGCACACCATCACCGCCAGAGATGTCTTCATGCGCCGGCAGCGCGCCACTTCCTGCGCCAGATGCATAAACAGCGACCGCGCATTCGGCAGGCCCGTCAGATAATCCGTGGTCGCCGAACTCTCCGCTTGCTGATACTTCAATGCATTCTCCACCGACAGCGCGACCTTCGACGCCACGGCCAGCAGAATTCTCAAATGATCGGGCGTGAATGCATCCCGGTTCGCCTGATACATCGCCAGCACCCCGACCACTCCATTCAGGCCTTCGAGAGGCACTACCAGCGCCGATTGCAGCGTTGTGTGTTTTCCCGGATCGACCACATATCCCGCTTCCACCTGCGGATTCCCGTTTACGATCGGCTTGCAGTTCTCCGCCACCCATCCACACAATCCCTGCCCGACTTTGATTTTCAGCGATGACAGCATGCGAAAGTTTTCGCCGCTGACCAACTCCGGCAGCAGCCATCCATTTCGGTTCACGAACACCGCAATCGAATCGTAGGGAATCATTCGCCGCAGCCGCATCGACAGAACCGACAGCGTCTCGCTCAAGCTCAACGACACGCCCAGATCCTGGCTCAGCTCAAACATGGTCTGCGCCTCTTGCCGCGCCGACGCAATCGACGTCAAAAAGTCCACGCTATCCGTCATCCCGTACGTGGGCTCGGTTCGTTCGAATCCGGTTGCCGGTGCCAGCCCTCGTTCCACGCGCACGCTCTTGGAAAGTCCGTGGGTAGTGGTCGGGTCCTCCGACATCTGCGCTACCGACATCTGCGCCATCCGCTCCAACTCCACGTAACGGCCCTCGAGAATAGCCACCACTCGTGGATCGAACCAACTCCCGGCCATCTCTCTCACTTTGGTCATTGCCTCAGCAAGCGGCAGCGCTGGCCGGTATTGGCGGTGAGAAGCCAGCGCGTCCAAGCAATCCACGGCCGCCAGAATTCGCGCGCCAATCGGAATCTGTTCTCCGCTCAATCCTTCCGGGTATCCGGTTCCATCCCAGCGCTC
>PLEA01000528.1 GCA_003136335.1 Acidobacteriaceae bacterium
CTCCGTCGACGGAGCGGTCCCGGCCACGCCAGCGGCTGCAGCCGCTTTCGAGGTTCCCACGGCCGGCGTTCCCACGTACTTCGTGGCATCCTGCGCCCCCGTCGCTGCGGGTTTCACCGCCTCGGGATTCGGATTGACCTTTCCGGTCTCCGGCTCCGCCATGAACTCCCTCCTGTGACTAGACGACTTGGGCCCTAATCCAAACCCGCGGCCGCCGCGTATTCGGGCGCTGCCAACGTTCTCCCAGTACTGCCCATCGGAATCAATGTAGGGACTGCCGCGCCCAGAGCCTGATGCACGATCTGGCCCAGGGCTTGTATGAACTTTGCAGAATCATTCAGCCCGGCACTCATTTCAAAGCGCGTAATGCCAAGCCGGCGCGCCTCTTCCCGCGCCTCATGATTAATTTCTCCGAGCGTCTCTACGTGATCGGAAACGAACGCCACTGGCACCACGCACATCTCGCGCACCTGCTCGGCCGATAGCTGGCGCAGGGTTTGGTGCAGGGAAGGCTGGAGCCAGCGACTGGCGCCCACTTTGCTCTGGTAGCAAAGGCGGTGCGGGTTGCGCCATCCGCCGCGCTCGGTCAGCAGCCGTACGGTTTCCTCGATCTGAAGCTGGTACGGATCTCCCTTGTCAATGACTGACATCGGTATGCTGTGGGCGCTGAAAACAATCTCCGGACGCTCGGGTTCGGGAAAGCGTGACAGCGCCTCATTCACCTTTTCTACCACGGCATCCAAATACATCGTATTACGATAGAAAGTCTCGACGCAATGGATTGGCACGTCATCGGGGAACAGCCGCCGCCATTCGTTCAGACTCGATCCCGTCGTAGTGGAGGAATACTGCGGGTACAACGGAAGAAGGGCGACTTCCTCGCACTGCGCAACTCGCAGTTGCTCGATCGCCTCGCGCGTAAATGGGTGCCAGTACCGCATGGCCACAAAACAGTGAGCATCGAAACCTTGGTTCCGCAGTTCGGTCTCCAGAGCGCGGGCCTGCCGCTCCGTGTGCCGCCGGATGGGCGAGCCTCCGCCGATAGTAGCGTAGTGATGCTGTACTTTGCGCGCGCGTGTAGTCGAAATCAGCTTGGCCAAGGGTTTACGGCCGATACGGGCGAAAGGGAAATCAATAATATCGGGGTCGCAGAAGAGGTTATACAGAAAAGGTTCGATCGCTTCCAGCGTGTCGGGTCCACCGAGCTGAAAGAGAACTATCCCCACACGCCGTGCTGTGCGCGTCATTTTCCCCAGAATCCCCAGAAAGAAGGCAATGTAACTCGAATAGAGCGTGCGCGTCAATGGCGGAATTGGAAAAACTGGTTGGCCGAGAGCGAACGTTGACTAGGCGGTGGACACTTCCTTGGACATTTCTTCAATGACTGCGTCGGCAAACTCCGAAGTTCCCGCCTTTCCGCCGATGTCGCGCGTCAACTTTTCCGGGTGACGATACACTCTCTCCAGCGCATTCCGAATTTGCGTTGAGGCTTCGTGTTCCCCGAGATGCCGAACCATCAGCAGCGCCGAGCGCAACAGGGCCGTTGGATTGGCCAGATTCTTCCCCGCGATATCGGGCGCTGACCCGTGAACGGCTTCAAAAATTGCGCAGTCATCGCCCAGGTTCGCGCTGGGCACAAATCCCAGGCCGCCGACAAAGGCCGCGCATAAATCCGAGAGGATGTCTCCGTAGAGGTTTTCCATCACCAGCATGTCATACTGATACGGATTCATCACCAGCTGCATGCAGGTGTTGTCCACAATGTGTTCGCCGTAAGTAATCTCCGGATAATCCTTCGCTACGTTGCGGCAGCAGCGCAGAAAAAGCCCGTCCGATAATTTCATGATGTTCGCCTTGTGGATGGCGTGGATCTTCTTGCGCTGATTGTTCCGCGCATACGCAAACGCGAATTTGGCAATCCGCGTTGAAGCTTTCTCAGTAATGATCTTCAGGCTTTCGACGACCCCGGGCACCACCTCATGTTCCAGGCCCGAGTAAAGACTCTCCGTGTTCTCACGCACGATGATCAGGTCTACATCGGGATAGCGCGTCGGAATATGCGGCAAATTACGGATTGGCCGGAAGTTGGCATATAGTTCAAACTTCTTCCGCAGCGCAACATTGATGCTGGGGAACCCGCCGCCTACGGGCGTGGTCACTGGACCCTTCAAGCCAACGCGCGTCCGCTCGATCGACTCAATCAGATCCTTCGGAATGTACTCGCCGGATTTTTCATAGGCCGCCGCACCCACTGCGAAAGTTTCCCACTCAAACTTCAACCCGGTCGCTTCCAGGATGCGCACCGTCGCCTGCGTCACTTCCGGCCCAATCCCGTCCCCGGGAATCAGAGTTACTCTATGAGTCATGGCCGCATCGTGCTTTCCATTAATCCTTATGGGGTCTTCACCTTCACCAAGTCCTTCAACTCATTCATGAACTCCTTCACGTCCTTGAAATCGAGATACACGGACGCAAACCGCACATAGGCGACCTTGTCGTAGCGACGCAGGCGGTTCATGATCAACTCGCCCAACTCGCTGGTCTTGCGCTCGCGCTCCGCCGACTCCATCACGAACGACTCCGATTCATTTACGATTTGTTCCAGTTTGCTGATCGGCACCGGACGTTTTTCGCATGCCCGCAGCAAGCCATTGAGAATTTTCTGCCGGTCAAACTTTTCCCGCCGCCCATCTTTTTTCACGACCATGTAAGGGATTTCGTCGATGCGCTCGTAGGTGGTGAAGCGCTTGCCGCACTTCAAACACTCGCGCCTCCGGCGGATCGATTCCGCCTCCTTGCTCTCGCGCGAGTCCACAACTTTATCGTTGGCAAATCCGCAAAAAGGACATTTCATGGCGCTGGTTCCGAACTCCCACCGTTGGACGATCCTTCCTAACTTATTGTCATTCCGACTTCTGAGCGAAGCGAAGAAAGGAGGAATCTGCTGTGCTGGTCAATCACCAAAATTGTAACAGTTGAAGTGGATTCCAAAGGGCAACCCGACGAGTTGCCATTGCTTAGGCGAGCACCTGCAGGCATCGACGGGCCCGCAAAGACAAAACCGCGCCCGCACCCCCTGCGGTGCGAGCGCCAGTTTTTCCCCATGCCTTTCCGGTGACGGAGGGCCTGAAGCCTGCGATCCCGGTTGGCGGGCGGCCGGAATGTCTGCCACTGCCAAGGATCTCCTTAAAAATTGCCCTACCTTCCGGGCGAGTTTGTCATTAACGTGTCAGCAATTTGTAAAAAATAAAAGAAGCAAGGCTGAAGAATTCGGAAAGATCCCTGTGGATCTGGGTCAATCCCTGGCGAACGGGCATTAGACCCCGAAGTATTTCGCTCCCGCTCACACATGCGCGAACGCCGGTCTCGAATGGACCGGCGTTGGTTGAACTCGAAACTCGCTTCGAGATTAGCTCCCCGGCACCATCTGCGTTGGCGCGCCGCCGTCCACGTCGGCCTGATTGAATACGATGTTGGCTCCCATGTGTGCTGGCCGGGGGGCCAGCATTTGCTCCTTGCG
>PLEA01000245.1 GCA_003136335.1 Acidobacteriaceae bacterium
CTTAGTAGCTTGACCATAAAATTAACTCGACACACGGCAGCTTCACCTCGTTCGCAATCACAACCGAAGTTGTCATTCCGAGCCAAGCGAGGAATTTTTGTCCGTCCTGGAAGCCGACTAAGAGAGATTCCTCGCTTCGCTTGATTGTATGACGAAGTGCGGCTCCGAGAGCCTACCGAGTACACTTGAGTTTGCCAAAACCAAGGCTCGGATAGGAAGGAGCCGCAATGAAGATTATAGGATGTGATTTTCATCCGAGCTACCAGCAGATCGCCAGGGTCGACACGGAAACCGGCGAGCTGTGGGAAGGTCGATTGGAACACGAGCAAGGAGAGGCACGGCGTTTCTATCAAGCACTGCAGGGGCAGACGGTGCGAGTGGGGATAGAAGCGGTAGGCAACTCGCAGTGGTTCGAGCAGATGCTGGCGGAGATGGGGCACGAGTTGTGGATTGGAGATGCGGCGCGGATTCGGCGGTTGGTGGTCCGGCAACAGAAGACCGACCGTCGCGATGCGCAACACATTCTGGATCTACTGGTGGACGGACGGTTTCCCCGGCTGTGGGTGCCCAGCCAGCAGATCCGCGATGTGCGGCAGTTGTTGCGGCACCGGCAGAAGTTGGTGGAAATCCGCACGCAGGTGAAGAATCAGTTGCAGCACCTGGCGCTGAACCAGGGCGTGCGGCGCAAGAGTCGTCTGTGGAGTGTGCAAGGACGGGCCGTGCTGGAGCAATTGCCGCTCGTGGGATGGACGGCGCGGCGTCGCAGCGATCTACTGGCGATGCTGGACCGACTGCAGGAGCAAATCGGAGAACTGGATCGTGGGGTGCGCGCGGAAGCCGAGCAGCGGCCGGAAGTGCGGCTGTTGATGACCCATCCGGGCGTGGGACCGGTGGTGGGATTGGCGTATGTGTTGACCATCGGCCCGCCCACACGATTTCCGCGAGGCAAGCAGGTGGCCAGTTACCTGGGCCTGATCCCGAGCGAGCATTCTTCGGGCGGGCGTCAGAACTTCGGACCGATCAGCAAACAAGGAAACACCATGATGCGCACGTTGCTGGTGGAAGCGGCGCAAACAGCTGCGCGGTTCGATGAAGAGTTGCGGCGCGCCTATGGCCGGCTGAAGGCGAAGAAACATTCGGCTCCAGCCAAGGTCATGGTCGCACGCAAGTTGGCAGTAAGGATGTACTGGATGCTGCGGGAAAATAAATCGTACACAGAACTGTACGCGCGGCGTCCGGTCGCTCGTATGTAGGGCAGCCCGGGTCATTCCGTGGTCGCAAGTTGAGGCCGATCGCTTGAGTGGGCACCCTGCCTCCCTGAATCGTCGGGGAGTTCGAAGTAGCGAATCATGGTCGCAGTAAGAGACCGAAGAGATGGATGGTGGAGCGACTGAGTCCACCGAGTGATTCTGAGAAACGAGTCTTGGTTTTGGCAAAAACAAAAGGCTCTGATAGAGAAAAGAAAAAAACACTCCCACTGCATCCCGCGTGCAGCGCCGTACTCGTGTGGCTTGACATAGCCAAATTCGTCAGAGACGGGATGACAGATCGTCGGACACGACCGGAATCTAGACCCCAGACGCGAAAACGATGTGTTATTTGCGCAGGCTTCAAGTAAAGGCCGCACCGGTTGTGGGTACAATGGAATTTGAGTGTCGATGCCCAAACTCGACGAATACCGTCGCAAGCGCCACTTCGAGCGCACACCCGAACCCGCGCCCGCAAAGCCTGCGCCGGCTAAACCTACGCTTGCTGGCGACGGCACCTTCGTCGTTCAAAAGCACGCCGCTACCCGCTTGCATTATGACTTTCGGTTGGCGATCGACGGGGTGCTCAAGTCGTGGGCCGTGCCGAAAGGTCCTTCTCTCAACCCCGCTGACAAGCGTCTCGCCGTCCAAACCGAGGACCATCCCATGGATTATGCCAACTTTGAAGGGATTATCCCCAAAGGCAATTACGGCGCAGGATCGGTGATGGTTTGGGACCGGGGCACCTTTATCGTCGAAGGGAGTGTCAGCGCCGACCGCCAATGTGCGAGCGGCGAGATCAAGTTCAGCCTTCAGGGCGAAAAACTTCGCGGCAGTTTCGTTCTCGTCAAGCTGCAGCGCAGCGAAAAGGGCAACGAGTGGCTGATGATCAAGCATCAGGACGATGCTGTTGATCCCGGCTGGAATATTGACGAGCACGATGGTTCGGTGCTTACCGGCAGGACGCTTGATGAAATTGCCGAGGAACGTCCCGCTCGGCAACAACCCAACCCTATGCAGCCTGCTGACCTGCAAGGAGCCCGCCAGGCCGCGATGCCCGCGAACCTTGCGCCGATGCTGGCGACGCCGATTGAACGGCCGTTCTCAAATCCCCAATGGCTCTTCGAAATTAAATGGGACGGCGTACGCGCGCTCGCCTGGAAGGACAAACACAAAATTAAATTGCGTTCGCGGGCGCAAAATGACGTCACGACGCAATATCCGGAGCTTGCCGCGCTGCCCGAAGCCTTGAGCGCCCGCGAAGCCCTTCTCGACGGTGAAATCGTGGTTCTCGATGAACGTGGCCACAGCGACTTCGGCCGGCTCCAGCAGCGCATGAATGTGCGCACGCCGTCGGCCCAGGCTCTGGCGCAGTTTCCTGTCACCTACTACGTTTTCGATCTTCTTCATTGCGATGGATACGACTTGCGCCACGCCCCGCTCCTTGAACGCAAGAAGCTTTTGCGCCATCTGCTGCGGCCTCACAATCTGATTCGCTTTTCCGATCACGAAGCCGGCCGCGGCGAAGACTTGTATGCCCTCGCGCAGCAAAACGGCCTGGAAGGCGTGATCGGGAAGCGCGCGGCGAGCCGTTACGTCAGCGCGCGCAGCAAAGACTGGGTAAAAATCAAAGCGACGAAAACGCTCAACGCCGTGATCGGCGGCTGGACCGCGCCTCGCGGCAGCCGCGCAAGGCTCGGTTCCGTGCTCTGGGCTTGTACGAAGGCCATGCCTTGCGCTTCATCGGCCACGCGGGCAGCGGCTTCAACGAGAAAACTCTCGAGACCGTGGCGAAAGATTTAAAGAAACGTCAAGCGGCGGTGTGTCCCTTCGACAAGAAACCGCAAACCAACGAAAAAGCCTTCTGGACCAAACTCGCACTGGTCGCCCGCATCCGATTCCAGGGCTGGACCCACGACAAGCATTTGCGCGCCCCCGTTTTTATGGGACTCGAACCTGACATTCGCGCCCGCGATTGCCGCTGGGAGGATCACTTCGCTCAGCCTCCGCCTGCAGCGCCCGAATCAAACCCGCGCTAGAACGCTAAACGCGTTTGCCGCGCTTTGGTATCTACTTTTTCCGACAACTTTCCGCCGCCTCGCGGCACAGCGCCGTCAGCGGCG
>PLEA01000611.1 GCA_003136335.1 Acidobacteriaceae bacterium
GGACCTCCAAAGGGCCAGCCGCTTCCCAAGGTTATGTCGACTCGTAAGCCAAGTTTCCGGGCCGCGGTCGCAGCGAATCGAATCGCATCGGGATGTTCATCCGAAAGAAATCGTTGATTGTGGAAGCCGGTTTTGGGATCATCCAGCGCAAGCGGATATAGCGTGGCGATTTCCACTCCGCCAATACCCTCGGCTTTCATCTGTTCCAGTTCCCTCTGTAATTCGGGCTTGGTCACTGCCGGGCCAAACCACCACCACCGCACCATGATTCGGCAATCATCCGGAGGATTCGCAAATGACTGCTCCAAAGCGCGCAGGCTTCCGTCCAGCTGAGCGGCGGCTCCGGGGACCTGCACAAACCAAGTCCAGAGAGCCACGACAATAATAAGGATTACGAATTTGCTCTGAGCAACGCCAGCTTGCATATCTACCCCGCTTTCCCATCGTGTCGGAGCGCCATTTTGCGTTCCAACATCGTACAACATTGAAGTGGTTGGATATGATTGGACGGATGAGGAGTCGGGCAGCGCATCGATTTTCCGCCTCGATCCCAGCTACAGTTACAGGCAATACCGGATAGACTTGCCAATTCTCAGGCCAGTAGCCTTATCAATGCACGTCATTAAGAGTCGTTTCAGTACAGATAGCGGCCGCCGATCTTCCGCTTTTCTAGAGATCACCAGAACGGAGCAGAGACCATGACGGCTGCGGATGTCCTTATCGAAAGTTTAATCGACTGGGGTGTTGAGGTCGTTTTCGGGCTGCCCGGCGACGGCATCAATGGCCTGATGGAGTCCCTCCGCACTCATCAGGATCAAATTCGCTTCGTCCAGGTGAGGCACGAAGAATCTGCCGCTTTCATGGCCTGCGGATATGCGAAATTCACCGGCAAGCTCGGCGTATGTCTGGCCACGTCCGGCCCCGGCGGAATTCACATGCTGAACGGCCTATACGACGCCAAGATGGATGGCCAACCCGTTTTGGCGCTCACCGGACTGCAGTTTCACGATCTGATCGGGACCTACACCCAGCAGGATGTCGCTCTGGATCGCCTCTACATGGACGTCGCGGCCTGCAATGAGCGCATTATGGGACCGACTCATGTCGAAAACGTCGTGGATCTCGCTGTGCGCATCGCTCTCTCGTATCGCACCGTAAGTCACATCACTTTCCCCGTCGACTTCCAGGAAATGGAAGTTAAGAAACGTCAGCGTTCGAAGCGCAACATCCCTCATCACACTTCCCGTGCGGAAGCGGAAGGCGCTATGTTGGCCAATCCGTCGGACCTCGACACGGCTGCGGAAATCCTGAATGCGGGAACCAAGATTGCAATCCTTGCAGGACGCGGTGCTCTCCATGCCGGCGTGGAACTGGAACAAATCGCAGAGAAGCTCGGCGCGCCCATCGTGAAGGCGCTGCTAGGTCGGGACGCTGTGCCCGACGACAGCGTCTATACGACGGGAACCATCGGATTGTTAGGCACGCGCCCGTCCCAGGAGGCAATGGAGAGTTGCGACACTTTGCTCATGGTCGGAACTTCTTTCCCCTACCTCGAATACTTGCCCAAGCCGGGCGATGCGAAGGGGGTCCAGATCGAACTTGATCCCAAACGGATCGGTCTCCGATTTCCAGTGGATGTCGGACTGGTGGGCGACAGTCGCCGAGTCCTCCGCGAACTGTTGCCCCGGCTCACACGCAAAGAAAATAGAGGCTTCCTCGAGAAGGCCCAAAAGGGAATGGAAGACTGGCGTAAGGTCATGGAAGAGCGCGCCACGCGGCGCGATGTGCCCATGAAACCGCAGGTGATCGCACACGAACTCGGCCAAAGATTAAGCGACAATGCCATCGTCAGCTGCGACAGTGGGACGATTGCGACCTGGTGGGCTCGCCACATCCCCGTCAAAGCCGGACAGATGCACAGCATTTCCGGCAACCTTGCCAGCATGGCCAACGGCCTTCCATACACCATCGCGGCGCAGATCGCCTTCCCCCATCGCCAGTGTGTTGCCTTCGTAGGCGACGGCGGCTTTTCCATGTTGATGGCCGAGTTTGCCACGGCAGTGAAATATAAACTTCCGATCAAGGTGGTAATCGTGAAAAATAATTCGCTGGGACAGATCAAGTGGGAACAGATGGTTTTCCTGGGGAATCCGGAATATGCTTGCGACCTTAATCCGATTGATTTTGCGGCTTTCGCACGGTCCTGCGGAGGAGCAGGATTCACCATCGAGGACCCTGCGGAGTGCGGGCGAATTTTAGACGAAGCGCTGGGCACGAATGGGCCGGCGATTATTGAGGCGGTAGTGGATCCCTTTGAGCCACCGCTGCCGCCCAAAATCACCGCCGATCAGGCTTTGAAATTCGCGGAGTCGCTCGCCAAAGGAACGCCGAACCGCAAAAAAATGGCGCTCACGCTGATTTCCGACAAAGTGCGCGAAATGGTATAGACGGGTTCGGGAATACGTCGCATGTAGAAATAAACAAGGGAGGCAGCCTCCTCGGCGCCTCCCTTATTTTGCGCTGGTCTACAAAGACGGTTACCGACCGCCAAACGTGTAGCCAACCACCGCGCCGTACTCAGGAACCCATCCGCTGCCAAACTCATTGAAGTTATGTACCCAGTGAACATCGACTTGCGGGCGAACATATAACCCGCCGCGCACGTAGACACGCACGCCAGCGGAGAGATGAATCTGAAAATGGTTGGAGCTCTGCAAATATTGACTCTGCGTCGAGCAAGCGGTGATGGTGACGCAACTTTGCCCGCTCAGATAAAACTTCATGTCGGCCCCGCCGATTCCGCCCTGAAACTCGGGGACCACCTTTTTGTTGGAAATGGGGTGATAGATTGCGTTGAAGTCGTAGAAAGTGGGGCGCAACTTTACGCCCTCTGAAGGCGCGTAATCCATTTGGGCAAAGCGGAAGGTATACTCGCCGCCCACGCCAAACTGCGGGCGAAGCATGNNCCATTCTGGGCCCGATATCTCCCAGGGGAGGATCTATATCCTGGCCATTCGACTTATCGGTCGCGCCTCCCAGGCCGAAATAGGCGCTGACGCCTTGCGCGCGGGCTAGACCAGCGCCCCCGAATAGCAGAATGAGCAACATTGGGATCGTGCGCATCGTGAGTTTCAAAGGAGATCTCCTCGTTTGCATGACGGACTTGAATTGTGAAGAAGACACGGGTCTTTAGACGTTTACTGCGGCCGGTTGGTTGTTCCTGGCAGGGGAAAGAAAGGCCCTACAACAAAGAGCGAAATAACGTACTGGAGAAATGAGCGCGCACCGCGCGTTCATTGGAGGTGTTGCGCGTAGGTAGATACAAGGATGCTGCCCGGTTGGACAGTGCTCATCTGAGATATAGCGTTTTCGTAGCGACGGACCAAGTGAGCATGTACTGTGAGGACTGTATCTGATATACAGGAGACTGTGTAACCAAGCCCACGCCTCCAACCCAGCCTTTTTCACGGATGCCAGGCATGAATTTAGCGGAGTTATGATGCCCCCTTCTGCCTGGACCCGCAGCCAGACCGCGACGCCCCCGACGCTGCCGTCTCCTCAAGACCGGCGTTTGTTGGCGTTTTCTTTTCTCTTGCTTCTGTATGTTTTCGCCGGAGGCGCACAGGCCAACGCCGGCTGCGAGCAAATAGCGGCCGGCCAGAAATTCTGGGTGCGTCTCTTGCAGCCTGTCGCGTCTTACAGCTCAAAAATCGGAACCGGTGTTCGCGGCATACTAGCGGTATCGCCACAATGTGATGGCGCTCCCGTGTTTCCAGCGGGAACGCTTGTCGAAGGACATGTCGGCCGGGTCCAAAAAGTAGGGATGGGGTTTGTTCACGAAAGTTCATCCGTGGAACTGGAGTTCACCCAGATTCTGCCAGACGGCGCGCCTCCCATTGCCCTGAAAGCCCGCGTGATCGAAGTCGAAAACGGGCGCGAAAGGGTGCACAAAGGGGTCATGTACGGCATCCGCAGCACGGATAACATGCAGGATCGTCTGACGACGAGGTTGATGCACCTGCCGACGTGGAATCCATCCAGCCTGTGGGTGGTACTTGCCTATCGAGCGGCAATTCCATTTTCGCCGGAGCCGGAAGTCTATTTCCCGCCGGGAACCGATCTACGACTCGAACTGGCTGAGCCGCTGCAGCTACCCGCGGAAATGGCCGCGGTGCTCGCAAACCAGGAATTCACGGCGGAAAACAGAAACGCGCTCGACGAGCAGGTGCTGGCGCTGCCACTGCGAAGTTCGACCTCCAAAGGGCGGTTTTCCGATGTCGTGAACGTAGTATTCCTAGGCTCGCGCGAACAAGTGTCGGGCGCCTTCAAGGCCGCTGGGTGGACCGGAAGTGACACGATGACTACTGGATCGGCGTTCCGGTTGGTGGCCGCTTTAGCGGCGCTCAAGAACGACGTCCACCTTCCGATCTCCCGGCAGACCCTGGTAGGGAAAGCCCCCGATTCGATGTGGCAAAAGAGTTTCGATAGCGTCCAGAAGCGCGATCATACGCGCGTATGGAGCCAAGCCGCGGACTGGCAGGGACAGGAGGTTTGGCCCGGGGCTTCGATACGGGAGACGGGCGCGGTCTTCTCATTTCGAAATTTCAAACTGATCCATCACGTGG
Source organism: Acidobacteriaceae bacterium (assembly GCA_003136335.1). The sequence goes on from PLEA01000611.1 coordinate 4,626, forward strand.
ACGTCGACCTGGATGCGGAACGCGAAAAGGTGGTACGGGACCTTACGCTGGCCGGGTGTGTCGATAACGTTCACAACGCGCCGCGACCTTTAATGCCGCTTTATTCACGGAATGCAACGGGCGATGAGATGAGCACGGATGGAGACGTCGCCATTGTCCAACTCAAAGATTGTGAGCGGCCCAATTTTGACGTCGCCGATTCCGCCGGCACGTTACCTTCAAGGCCTCATTCAAAGTTCACGCGCTATCTCCGCGCGCAAGTGCTGTCGGTCCGCAGTCTGTGGCGTGCGAACGCGGTCTACGGAATCTATGATGCGACCCAACTAGCCGTCGCCGCGATTCGCAACCAGCGCTCGCGCGACCGGGATACCATTTGGGCACACCGGTACCGGCCGGTCCCCGTGAGCGATATAGACCTGACTTCCCTCAGTGGCGAGAATGAGCGCGGTACTGCGGCGGCGCCGTAACGCCGGTGGCGGGATGCCTGCAGAAGCCCTTCTTTTCATCCGCGAAAAACAACCAAAGAGCGATCATTTCTGAGATCAGTCTGAAAAATGGGCGGTCGGAAGTGAAGCGCAGATGTTGTTATTGAGGTTTATCTTCTTCTATGATGTCAAAGAAATAAAAATTATCAGCGCGAGCCGACGACAGCTTAATTTGTGCCGGCGCGTCCAGGTCCCCGAATCCGACCGCAAAGAAATACAGAGCCTGGCTTCGTTGGCCTGGGGCTGCACAGCCCTAGTGATGGTTTTGAGCTTCGGCGGAATCATCGCGCGTTCCCAAAACGCAGCTACCACTCCCACAGACACGTCACGCGTACTTCC
>PLEA01000413.1:0-6413 GCA_003136335.1 Acidobacteriaceae bacterium
AGGATTATCCCGAGGTGAAGCTGGGGCACCAGTATGTTGATTCGGCCGCCATGCTGCTGGTGCAGCGTCCCACGGATTTTGATGTCCTGCTCACCGAAAACATGTTTGGAGACATTCTCTCGGATCAGGCTGGGGGCGTAGTGGGTTCGCTGGGACTGCTGGCTTCGGCGAGCGTGGGCGGGCCGGTTGGGTTGTATGAACCGGTGCACGGTTCGGCGCCGGATATTGCGGGGAAGGGAATTGCCAATCCGCTGGGGGCGATTTTGTCGGCGGCGATGATGCTGCGGCATTCGTTTCAGTTGGAGAAGGAAGCGGTGTGTCTCGAGAAGGCCGTTTCGACGGTATTGCAAGGCGGTGCTCGCACGGCAGACATTGCCGGGAAATCGCACGCCGCGATTTCCACGGGTGAGATGGGGAAGCGAGTCGTTGAGGTGGTGAAGGCCACGAATGTGGCCTCGCATCGTGCGGAGGAGTCGGCGTAAATGCGAGGCGGCAAGCGGTGTCATCCCTTCGGGACTTGGTTCCTCTTTCCTTGACCTACCCAGGACTTCCCTCCTGGGCTAACTTATGCCGCCGCTTCGCGGCTCTTATCCGTCAGCGATGAACTATATCTTCGCCATAAGACCCGAGAATACAGAGCAAGTTGTAATTAGGCTTGCGGCCCGCGGTGGTCGGGCAGTGTCTTGGCCGTCTGTGGGGGTGGGGTCGGAACGCCGTTGTACTTTCCGCTCAGGTCGTACCAGCGGATTCGAAGCATCTCCATGAACATGCGGGAGCCGTCGACCAGGGGATTGATGCGGGTTCCGCCGCTGTGTCCCCAGGCAACGGGGATTTCCTGCACTTTGAATTTGAACTTTCGTGCCAGGAAAAGAGTCTCGGGATCGAATCCCCAGCGCTCGATTTTCTGCAGAGGGAAGATCGCCTGAACTGCCGGTTGCCGGAAGGCTTTGAAGCCGCACTGCGTGTCCTTGAATTTTAGGCCGAGGGTGATGCGCAGCATCAGGTTGAAGATCCGGCCGAAGAGTTGACGGTGCAAAGGCTGGCGTTGCGTCTGCGTTTCGGCCCGCAGCCAGCGGGAGCCGATGGCGATATCGGCGCTGTCCTCCAGTGCCTGCAAAAGCTTCGGAGCTTCTTCGATGGGCGAGGACAGGTCCGCGTCGCTGAACAGGACGATTCGGCCGCGGGCGTTGAGCATGCCGTTGCGCACGCTGTATCCCTTGCCGCGATTGCCGGGATTTTCCACCAGCCGCAGCGCCGGATCTTTCGCGGAAAAAGCTCGAACAATGTCGGCGGTGTTGTCGCGCGATCCATCATTGACGACGATGACTTCCGCATCCCAGCCGCGGGCGCGCACGTAGGCCAGGACCTTTTCGAGCGTCGCGCCCAGGCGCGCGCCCTCGTTGTAAGCAGGAATCACGATGCTGTAGGTGGGCTGCAAACGCAGTTCTCAGTTCTCAGTTCTCAGTTCTCAGTCGGAGTGACTGGTGGCTGAAAGCTGGTCCGTTGGGACGATCAGCATGGCCATTGTACGTGGTCGTTTTAGGATTTCGGAAATCAGAATTCGCCGGATGTTTTGGAGCTTCTAGCGCTGAGCGTAGTATCCGGTCCGTGTACGGGCAGTCAGTCCGGGTTTGCCGATTTTGACCTGAAGGCTGTGATACTCGTTCGCGTGGTCAGCCGGGGGAGAATCAAAGGAGAGAGTGTAGAAGGCTTTTACGTCCACCAGACAGCTCGCAATCGAGTTCGCTATATCATTACTCGAAGTGAGAACCCGGCCACCGCTTTGAGCTGCGAGGACCTGCAGCGCAAGGTTGCCGTTCTGCACCTTGTTGGCTGAACCTACACCTTTGAGGAAGCTCTCATAATAAAAAGTTCGGCCGAGCGCCTCGTCCATTCCCAACGGATCCACGCTGTAAAGCGTGATGCGAGCCTCTCGTAGCTCCGTGGACAGGCTGACAACGTTTTGAAAGAGCCATTCCTGATTTTTCGCACTCAGTTCCACCCCCGGTCCGGAAAGCAAGGGCCATCCGGGACTGATCCAGATCAGCAGTTTTCTGCCCGGCTGTGTTGCCAGATGAGAAGCGAGTTTTTCCAGAGTGCCAAGGGAAATCTGAACGCGATCCGCACCGCCGTAGAATCCCTGCGATCTGCCGATGTCGCGCAGACCGGACTGATTGGACTTCAGGGTGTCGACCAAGGCGTTTCCGTCGAGAGTAGCCGCGCTTTGGCCCTGGGACGTATCGGTAAGGATAACCAGAGACGTGGGAATGGAGAGCTTGCCCTCGTCTTTCTGCAGGAATTTCTGCAGCTGTAGCCGCTCGTAGCTTACGCTGTGGAACGAAGTGTTGACTGCATCGACGAGCAAAATCGCTTGCAGCGGAGAATCAGCCGCTTTGCTGGTGTCGTTCATCGCGAGATCGGTCGCGCGAAAGGAGAGAATCGTCTGTGGCTGTTTGTCATCGAGCAGGGTAAAGTCCTGCTGCTGCAAGCCGGGCACAGGTTTCCCCGACTTGTCAGTTACGACTACATCCAGCGAAATGCGGCGACCGGCGGCGCGCGCCGGGGCGGTCGCGCTTTCCGCCGGCGGCGTGGCTGGCGACGGAGATGCGCCCTGCTGTGCCAATCCTGATTGTGCGAGTCCTGGAAGTGAGAAACAACAGAATAGGGCGGTGAAGACTTGGGACGCGGCGCGCATGCTCACCTCACATCGATGGTCCTAAACTCAGAACCGCTCACGCTACCAGACGTTGCTGCTCCAGCATGGAGAAGTATTCCGCGACTAACTCAGCGTCCCAGAGGCGGCGGTCAGCTTCCTCGCGCATGGTCTGGGCGGCGAGTTCGTGCGTGAGAGGGGCTTTGTAGGAGCGAGCGGTGCGGAGCGCGTCGTACACGTCGACCACCTGAAGCACCCTGGAGAGTACCGGAATCTCCGCTCCGGTCAAGCCGTCAGGATAGCCAGAACCATCCGAATGTTCGTGGTGATGGCGGATGATCGGCAGAACCAGCCGCAGCGAATGCAGTGGCTTGCAGATGTTTTCACCAGTGAGGGGATGGAGTTTCATGACCGCCCATTCCGCCGGTGTGAGGTCGCTACCTTTTTTCAGAATTTCATCCGGCACGGCAATCTTGCCGAGATCGTGCAAATATCCGCCACGCTTCAGGGCAAGAAGCGAATCTTCATCCATGCCGAGGTGGCGGCCGAGATCGGCGGCGCGGACAGAAAGCCGCTCGCAATGGCCCTCGGTATAGGGGTCGCGGCCTTCGACAATCAGCCCCAGCGTGCACAGAACGGAATCGGCAGTTTCCAGTTCATCGGTGAACTCTTTGAGGCGGAGCAGCGATTTCACGCGGGCGATGAGTTCTTCGGCGAGGACCGGTTTGTTCAGGAAGTCATCGGCGCCGGCTTCGATGCCGCGCACTCTGTCGCTGCTGTCGCTGAGCCCAGTGATCAGAACAAAAGGAATCAGGCGCGTGTCCGCATTCTCCTTCAAACTGCGGCAGAATTCGTAACCCGACTTTCCGGGCATCATTACGTCGGAGAGGATCAAGTCCGGCAGTTGCTTGCGCACCTCGGCCTCGGCCTGCTCGGCATTGGCCGCGGTGATCACCTCGTATCCACGCATGGTGAGTAACTGGCTCATCAGGCCAGCAATGCTAGGCTGGTCGTCGACGACCAGAATTCGCGGGGCACGACGTTGTAATAGAAGGTCACCCATATCTTGATAAGAGGCGGCTTCACCCTTCGCAGTTGTCCGCCCAACCGGCCGCGACAGAGGGAAAGAGGGGGACGAGAGGCTCATGGTGAAATCGCCTACTGAACACCTTGATTTTACCGCCATTCTCTGGTTTTCGCCGGGCGAAGCCAGCTTTTTGGAACACTAGCACCATTTGTGGGGCTCTGCTATTCCCACTTTGGCACCCCGTATTTTGCGGAGGTGACCACAACCCTTGCTTTGGTCCCGGTCGGTGCCTACTCTCGCCTCATGCGCATTGTACGAATCCGCGTCGTTTCCTTGCTCTTCTGTGCTGTGCTGCTGACGACTGCGGCGGGCGCGGCCACGAAGGTTCACGTCATCACACTCGGAAAATGGACCTCCGTGCAGTAGCTTAGAGATTCCGGGACCCGACGCCAAGCCTCTGACTATCAAGATTCGCGCGCTTGTGGTGGATGGGCGCGTCAAAGAGTACGCCCTCGGGGCGCCGCACGAATTAACCGAGCGGCTGTTTGTAGTGCAGCGCGCTTTTTGGGTGAATGACAGTCTTCCCGAAGATTTCAGCCCCCGCTGGCAGTGGCAGCGCGGAGGCTGGCTGCTCGTCGATCGACTGACGGGCCACGTTTCCCCAATCAATCTTCCGGAGTTCGCATGTTTTTTATTCCGCTGCCAGTTGGTACCGCGACTATGTCGCCTATTGCGGAGTTGCCGACGATGGAAAGAAAACGTATGCCATAGTGGCGCAAATCAGCCGTCGCAAGCCCGTGTTAAGGAAGCCATTGTCCAATGACGGCGTCGCCGAGGATGCGGCGCCGGATTCGGCCTGCCCAGCACCTTCGTGGCGGCGAAGCCCCGGTGCGAGTCAGCTTTGAGCCAGGGGGCAGCGCGAAACAGACGTTTGCGATCCGCGGGCATGTGGTGGACTTGGTGAATGATGCGGAGGAGGACGAAGAAGGGTCGAGGTCGCTGAAGGCGGTCTTGGGTCGTAGGTGTTGGGTCTTAGGCCTCCGAGCTCAGACCCAAGACTCAAGACTGAAGACTCAAGACTCAAGACCCAAGACCCAAGACCCAAGACCCAAGACCTATTCCTCAATCGCCCGCTGCCCTCGCCGCGGGCAGTTCCGGCGCCACAGCTTTGTCTTTCACCTTCGCGCTGGTGACGAGGATAACGGAGAGAATCACAATCGCACTTCCCGCCAGGATGAAGCGGTCGACGCGCTCGTGCAGAATCAACCAGCCCAGAAACACGGCTACGACGGGATTGACGTACGCATAAGTCGAGACCTTGGACGTGGGCACGTGCTCGAGCAGCCAGATGTAGGCGGTGTAGCCGATCCAGGAGCCGCACACTACCAAGTAGATGGTGGCGCTGATCCCCCGGGAGGTCCACCGTACATGCGCGAGGTCGCCGGCGAGGAACGCGAAAATAAAATTTCCTGCTCCGGCCGCCACGACTTGCCAGCCAGTCGCGCTGAATACATCCATACCCGACTGCCAGCGCTTCGAGAGCACCGAGCCCAACGCCCAGCTGAACGAGCCGAAGATCAGGCTGATCGAGGCCCACAACTCGCGGCGTCCCATTGTGCCGGACTGCAACTGCGGCCAGACCAGCACAAACAGGCCCACGATCCCCAGCACCAGACCTGCCTTGCCACGTCCGGAGATGTGATGGTCGCCCAGCAGCAGCGAATCGAGCACCAAAAACCACAGCGGCGTGATGGCGACGATCAGCGCGGCCAGGCCCGACGACACCGCAAGTTCCGCATAAGAGAGCGTGAGGTTGCCGCCCATCAGCAGCAGCAGGCCCACAATCGCTGAGAGCGCGATTTGCCGCGGAGAATATAAAATCCTGCGCCCGCTTGCGGCGCAAACGGCCAGCATGACCACTCCCGCAATCGAAAAACGCACCGCACACATGAGCGCCGGAGGAATAGTCTGCACGGCGATATCGATGGCGAGGTAGGTCGACCCCCAGAAAAGGTACACAAGTCCGAAGGCAAGAATCACCATCCACCGGATTGGGCGCTGCGCGGAATGCATTGGCATGAGAAACAGGGGGAAAGTAAAAGATATCAGACGTGTGGGTTGGGGGGGTGGATTCTAAGGTTGAGGGAATTGCCGCCCCATCGTACTCGTAGTTGCTTACAATGTCTTCGCCGGCGGCACGGACGGCACGGACGCCGTCGGCAAGCCGCAGCAAGCTGCGTCGCTACGAGTCTGTCCGATTGCGGTACTGTCCTTTCGTTACCAAAAGGGGGGTTACGGTGCTCATCCCTTCTGGCTATAATGAATCAGTGATTTCGACGGTTCGCGATGCTGTACAACAATCCCAATTCGCATTTGCCCGAGTGCTGGCTGCAATGCCTGGTGTGTCCGCGGCGCTATCGGGCGAATCTGCCTTCGCGATTGCGCCCCAGCCTGTTCGGTAGCGACTAATTCCTTCATCCTCCATTTGATTCGCTTCGGCCTGCGTGCGTCCTCACCAGGATCATGCCTTCCGAGGGTATATTTCCTGACAACTGGCGGCTGTTTACTGGCAGCTGTTTCGGAGGATTCCATGACCACCAAGACCATGACCGCGCCCATCGGCCCTGCTGTTACCGGACCCAAGATCAAGACTGCCCTGCCTGGGCCGAACGCCAAACGCGTGCTCGAAGGCGACGAGAAATACATTTCGCCGTCCTATACCCGTTCCTACCC
>PLEA01000413.1:6433-7596 GCA_003136335.1 Acidobacteriaceae bacterium
ATCCACATGTCGGGCACCGATTTCTATTACGAGAGCATGGTGGAGCTGGCGGCGCGGCTGTCGAAGATCGCGCCCATGCCCGGTCCGCACCGGATTTACTACGGCAATTCCGGCGCTGAGGCGATCGAGTGCGCTCTGAAGTTAGCGCGTTACCACACCAAGCGGCAGAATGTGATCGCGTTCTTCGGAGCGTTTCACGGTCGAACCATGGGCGCGCTCTCACTGACCGCGTCCAAGCCGCAGCAGCGGCGGCGTTTTGCCCCGCTGGTTCCGGGCGTGACGCACGTGCGTTATCCCGACGTTTACCGTGGTTGCGTGGGCGGTGCGGAAGATGCGGATAACTTTGCGCTGGGCTGCGCTCGTTTCATCGAAGAAAAGTTGTTTAAGACCACACTCGCTCCGGAGGAAGTTGCGGCGATATTCGTCGAGCCGGTTCAGGGTGAGGGCGGGTACGTTGTGGCCCCGAAGATCTTTATGCAGGAACTGCGGCGCATCTGCGATCGTCACGGCATCATGCTGGTGGTCGACGAAGTGCAGAGCGGCATTGGACGCACGGGGAAGTGGTTCGCGGTCGAGCATACCGGCGTCGAGCCCGACATGGTCTGCATGGCGAAAGGCATTGCTTCAGGCATGCCGCTCGGCGTCACCATGACTCGCGCAGAGATTATGGACTGGGTTCCCGGATCGCACGCTTCCACTTTCGGGGGCAATCCAGTGGCGCTCGCTGCAGCTCTGGCGACGCTCGATGTGATCGAGAAAGAGCATTTGCTGGAAAATTCGGCCAGCGTGGGCAATCACATGATGAAGCGCATGGCCGCCTGGCCTTCGAAGCTGAAGCTGGTAGGCGATGTGCGCGGCCGCGGACTGATGATCGGCGTCGACATCGTCAAAGATAAAGCGACCAAGGAGTATGGGAGCGCGGAGCGAGATCGCATCGTCGAAATGGCATTCGAGCGTGGCGTGCTGTTCCTGGGCTGCGGGCCGAGCACGGTCCGGATCTGCCCGGCGCTGGTAGTCACGAAAGAACAAGCCGACGTCGCCATCGATGTGTTGGAAGAGTGTATTTCCGAGGTGGGAAAAGGCGTATAGGGCGGTTCTGAAAGAAGGCGTTTTACACCTACCACGCTAACTCACCACAGAGGCACAGAGACACAGAGAAAATC
>PLEA01000586.1 GCA_003136335.1 Acidobacteriaceae bacterium
CTGCGGGCGCGGCGGCAGGATCGCGCGCGAGGCTAAGGCTCTGGTTTCGTCCGCGTGCTACTGGGCTAAGGATCATCAGGGACCTCCTGAGATTTTGTATCAGACGATTATCAGCCGGGCGGTGCGTTGTCTCGACCCCTTTGTTCAGTTGCGTGGACGCTGGATCGTGCGGCGACTGAGTCCGCATTGCTCGCGCATCGAACTAGCCACCCTTCGTGCACCCGGCAAGGAATTACGCTTGCTTCGCGCCATGGGATGGGAAACCGCAAACATCCATCTCGGAACCAGGACAGCCCGCAAGCCCATCCTCAGCCACATGCAAAAGCAGAAGGCGAAGTGGCTCCACATCGTGACGGAAGAGATGTTGAAGGCAGTCCGTGCCGACTGGAAGACGTGGAGAAAAGATGGATACGCCTAGAGGAAGAGAAATGCCGGCTATGCAACTCCGCTGCGCTTGTTGCCTGCCGCTGCAGCCACGCCCAGGACGGGCCGCCGCAGTGCCGCCAGGGCGACTCCGTTAGCACTGTCATAGATCAGCGTCCAGTGTATGGCGCGGTCGTCACACAGCCAGTAGTGCTCTACACAGCGTTGCTGTTGGCGGGCATGAACAAAAGGAGGCGCGGCAGCTTCTCCCGGTTTGTTCATACGGTCCGTCTCCACCAGAAACAGCTTGCCATCTCTGAGCCTGAGGAAGGGTTTGCAACACTGGGAATTGGCGCAACGGCTGAGCATATTCTTGTTGCTTTCTGCCCGGCCAAGAACCATCTCGGCCAGCCGCTGGGTGCCGAATTACTAGCACTTCGCTTGCCACGGGATCTCCATAGCGCGCGGTAAGGGTCGCGGAAAGCGAAGGTCGTTTCATTCCGCGACTCACATTTTGCCGACTAATCGGCAGCATCTGTCGATGCCACGTCGCCGTTTTCTTGCCCGTGCTCCGTTTGTCCAGCTACCATCAGTCCTATGCTCAGGGTCCTGCTCTGTCCACCGAATTATTTCGATGTCGTCGATCAGAAAAACCCTTACATGTCGAGAGAATCCGCAGTGGACCGAGTAAAAGCGCGCAGCCAGTGGGAAAATCTCTGTAGAGTTTTGCAACAGAGCGGATGTGAGGTCGAAATTATCGATCCAGTGGAAGGCCTGGAAGACATGGTCTTCGCCGCCAATCAGGTTTTCGTCGGCGAGAAACCTGGATACGGAAAATTTGTGGTGCCCAGCCGCATGGTGTACGCATCGCGCCAGCGGGAAGTACCGTATTTTGCGAAGTGGTGCCGGGAACGAGACTATCGCGTCATCGATCTCGACTTCGGCAAGAACAATGACTATCTCGAAGGCCACGGCGATTTGCTCTGGCATCCGGACGGCTCCCGTATCTACGGCGGCTATGGTTTTCGCAGTACGCGCGGCGGTGTGCAGAAATTCGACGCGGCAATGTCTGAAATGGGAATTCCAGTCGTGCCCCTGCAGCTAGTCGATCCTTATTGCTACCACCTCGACACTTGCCTCTCCCCGCTCAACAACGAAGCCGCGCTGATCTTCCCCGGGGCGTATTCCACCGAAGCTCTTGCGTCTCTGCATAAATTCTGGAAGCGAGTTCACTTGCTCACCGTCGAGGAGGCCCATCGTTTCATGGGCAACGGGATCGTCGTCAACGGCAGCTATATCACGCCCTGCGTTACACCTCAGTTGGAAGCGATTCTTCTTGGGGAGGGACTGGCGCCCGTGGTCGTGGAGACCTCCGAGTTTGAAAAAGCGGGCGGCAGCTGCTTCTGTATGAAGACATTCTTGCCGTAGGTTCTGAATGCACGTAGGAGACGGCGAAAGTCCGCGCGGCCTAATGCCTGCATAGGTAGGGTTCACTAAGCTGGGTTCACTAAGATCGGTTCACTAAGATGCAGAACACCAGAGGAGATGTCATTTGCTCAAGCTCGCGGTCCCTCTTCTCCACGTATCGAGTTCGAGTGTCGCGGAGGAGTTCTATTGCAAACAACTCGGATTTCAACAAGAATTCGCCCAGCGCGTGGATGACGCGAAACCCGATCCCTGCTATATGGGTATAAGTCGCGACGAAATTTGGCTTATCGTTTCCTCGTTTTCAGGGGACGGAGTTTCCGGAGGCGTGGTCAACATGATGGTGGACGACGTGGATGCCTTGCACGCGGAACTCGTCGCCAAAGAAGTCCGGATTGATATGGGACCGCTTGACTAGACCTGGGGCAGCCGAGAAATGTATGTAAAAGACCCCGACGGCAACTGTCTCCGGTTCATCCGCGAATAAGGATCATAGAAGGTTGCAAGATTCTGCACACGACCATCGAAACGCAGCGTTCTCTCAGTCTTTTCCACACCAGGAACCAGTAGCGCTACTTTCTCACCCTTCGCTATCTGGTTACCTTCAATAGCACCATGTTTAAAAGCATCATGTTAACAGCGAGGATCCAGCAATTATGTTTGGCAAGACCCTGTGCGGCACTACCTTTAAGGATGTCAATTTTGTCCCTTTGCAGTCTGCCGCATTCTGCGTGCAGTGTGAGCTGATCAGCAACAACAGCAAGCCCTATTGCCTGGCGTGTGGAAGCCACGCCCTGCTCGGCCTTTCGCGTGTGCTGGGCGGATCGATGCGCAACCAGCAGAACGCACATCTCATCACCGACATGGAACTCAACAACCTGGTGCGCGATCTCCTGCGCACGGTGCCTGACCCCGAAGTTCTGAGCACGGCGGATGATTACCATATGCCATCGCTGGCCCTGCGCAGCCAGCTTCGCGTTGCCAATGCCGCACATCCCGCATCGGGTTTCAGGGCGGTCGCCCTGGGTGACGAAGCCGAGATTTATCCGGCGGAACTGGATCTTGAGCCAGCCATCAGCGCGATCACCGAACGCGCCCAGCATTTGACCGGCGCCACCGGAGCGGCCATCGCGCTGCGAGCCGGGGACGAAATTGTGTGCCGCGCGCGCGCCGGCCGAACTGCTCCGGACCTCGGGGTTCGCCTGCAAACTGACATTGGCATCTCCGCCGAGGCGGTCCGCTCCGGCGAGATCATGCTTTGTCACGACGCCGAGCGAAATCCCCGGGTAGATCTGGCGAGTTGCCGCCGGCTTGGAGTTCGCTCGATTCTGGTATCGCCCTTGCGTCACTATCGCCGCACCCTGGGTGTTTTCGAAGTATTGTCCTCGTCCCCTGGAGCGTTCGACCAGCGCGATGTGGCGACCATGCAACTGCTTTCCAGCATGATGGTGGCGGCGATCTCCCGCATCTCCAGCCTGCGTCAGGCGCAAATCCTGCGGCGATCCGGCTAGGTTAGTCCCTATTGCGGATGCTTCGGTCGGAGCCGTCCGCCCGTCGTCCTTCTTATTTTTCTTCGTTGCTTACTTTTCCACAATCCCGCGCTAATATGGTGCAACAAGAATGCGGGCCGTCCCATGGCTGCCATGAACTCTGCGTTGCGACCGGTCTCACCCAACCGTCGCCGGCGTGTGCGACACAAGATCCAGACGCCTGCGTATGCCAGTTTCACCGCGGAATCCAAGAGCGCGATGCTCGATCTGCACGAGATTGTGGACATCAGCGAAGACGGAGTTGCCATTCAGTGCCTTTCGCCCCTTGAACCCCAAGCGCCAGTGAATCTGTGCCTCGATCTGGCCGAGTGCGCGGAACATATTTACACGACAGGGCAGGTGATCTGGTCGAACGCCGCGGGGCGCGCCGGTCTTCATTTTTCCGAGTTGTCTCCGGAAACACTGTCCCGATTGCGGGAGTGGCTCTTCGTGAACATGATGGCCGGAGTGGCCAACGGTGAGGCTCAGATTGCCGCTCCTGCGGGGTCGCACGAAGATGCTGCTCCGCGTCCCAATTATAGCGATACGCTCGCGGCCGTCACCGCTGTCCAGCAGCAGGTGGAGGCGCTGGGTTCCGATCTTACCGGGGCTCTGCAACTGGTCGCGGAACGCGTGCAAACCTTGGCTCGCGCATCCGGAGCTGCCATCGCGGTCGCCGAGACAGACCCGAACTTCATGGTTTGTCGCGCCAGTTCTGGCCTCGATGCTCCGCCCGTCGGCGCGCGCTTGCAAGTGGGATCGGGGTTTTCGGGGGAGTGCGTGAAGAGCGGAACGCTGCTCCGCTGCGATGACACCGAAGTCGATGTTCGTGTGGATCGGGAGAGCTGCCGCGCGCTGGGCATTCGTGCTATGCTCGCGGTGCCCCTGCGTGTGGGCGCGAAATCGATCGGGATTATCGAGGTTTTCTCCGGTCAAGCGAATCGGTTTTCTGACACCGACGGCAGGGTGCTGCAGCGCTTCGCGGAGACGGTGCTGGCTGCCGTCAACCGTGCGGTTCGCGCTGAGGATCTGCCGCCTCTGAACGCTGCACCCGCTGCTACCCGGTTTGCGCCGACCCCGGGAAGTGTGCTCTTCGCATCCGTGCCCGGGGAAGAAAAAAACATGGAGGGCTCGGAACAGAAGATATCGGGCGGCATCAGCCTGCCGCGTTCGCACCTTATTATTCTGATTTGTGTCGCGGCCGCGATCGCGATGGTTCTCGGCTACAACCTCGCTCCGTTAATCCAGAGCAAACTGCAGGAGCGCGGTCACATCCCCATACAGACTGTGCTGGCTTCGTCGCAAGCGCCGAGGCCGGATCCGGCACAGGTTTCTCCAGCCAACGAGACTGCATCCTTCGAGCTAATGCGGCAGATGGCACAGAGTGGCGATCCCGTCGCCGAGAATGCTTTGGGTCTTCGCTATTTTCAGGGCGATGAAAAGAACGGAATCGCGCGCGACGAGAAACAAGCCTTCCGCTGGTTCAGCAGGGCAGCAAATCATGGCAACCTCGCAGCCCAGGCCAAGTTGGGATTTCTTTACTGGGGCGGACGGGGCGTGTCCAAGGACCTGAATCAAGCCTATTTCTGGACAGTGCTGGCGCGCGCTCGCGGTGACGAGGAGAATAAGGATCTCGCCGCCGTTCTGGCATCGGGCATGACCCGAAGCCGGGCCGCAGCGATTGAACAGCAAGCTGACTTCTGGCTTCAACAGCACATGGGGAAAAAGCCAGTCGCAGGCTATGGAAGCCGCGCCGGAAATCAGACGCCGGCACATCTCTCGCTTCCCCCGCGCTAGAATACTGTTAGAGATTTCTGTGCCCACCCTCCGCAACATCCTAGACCAGAGAGTCCGCGAGGCGGACGCCTCTCTCTACGAAAAACTCGACAACCAGCGCGTCCGCTGTTTTTCCTGCGGTCACTGCTGCCCGATTCCCGAAGGCCAGCCTGGCGTGTGCAAAGTTCGCTACAACCGCGGCGGTACGCTCTACGTCCCCTGGGGTTACACCGCTGGAATGCAATGCGATCCCATCGAAAAAAAGCCTTTCTTCCACGCCCATCCCGGCGCTCTCGCCTACAGTTTCGGCATGCTGGGCTGCGATCTCCATTGCGGATACTGTCAGAACTGGGTTACCTCGCAGGCGCTGCGCGATCCGAATGCTGTATCGCCGCCGCTGGATGCATCGCCGGAAGCACTGGTTCGCGACGCCCTCGACCAAGGCGCGAGAGCTCTGGTCAGCACCTACAATGAGCCCCTGATCACCAGCGAATGGGCCGTCGCGGTTTTTAAAGAGGCCAGGGCCAAGAGACTTCTCACGGGGTTCGTTTCCAACGGCAACGGCACTCCTCAGGTACTCGAATACCTACGCCCCTGGCTCGATCTCTACAAAGTCGATCTCAAAAGTTTTGACGATCGCCACTATCATGAACTCGGCGGACGCCTCGGTCCCATCCTCGACAGCATTCGACGCATTCATCAGATGGGATTGTGGCTGGAAATTGTCACGCTACTCATCCCCGGCTTCAACGATTCCGCCGACGAACTGCGCCGCCTCACCGAATTCCTGGCCGGCATCTCGCCCGACATTCCCTGGCACGTGACTGCTTTCCACGCGGACTACAAAATGCAGGGAAATGACCAGCGCGACACCACACCCGAAGACTTATTGCGCGCCGCCGAAATCGGTCAAGAAGCCGGGCTACGTTACATCTACGCCGGCAATCTTCCAGGAATGGTCGGGCCTTGGGAAAATACTCGCTGCCCACAGTGCTGTGAGACCCTGATCAGGCGATACGGATATTTCATCCAAGACTATCGCCTGACTCCCGAAGGCCGCTGTCCCCGCTGTTCCAGCCAAATTCCCGGCCGATGGGCCGCTCAATTCGAGGGTCAGATCACCTCTCGGCCTTTCTCCCCGCACAAACGCTCCCGTTTATTTACAATCACAAGTCGTTGAAGCTGCACACGTAGGAACAGCCGCCCGTTCGGCAAGCTCAGGGCAGGCTCTCGGCTGTCCGCCGGGCACAGCCCGGCAGCAGTTGCGGCAATATCGACCGGCCTGATGCGGAAAATACTGATTCTCGCTCTCTGTGCAGCTCTCGGCCTCTTACTCGTATCCTGCTCCCCGCGCGACTTCCTGACGCGCCGTCTCGCTACGGACTTGATCTCGGCTTCCGATGCGTTTAAGACGCCACAGCAGTTCACGCTTCAAACAGGAGTCGTCGCCAACCAAGACTATCTGTCGCCTGAATATCTTATTCTTCAACAACACGGCTGGATCTCAGCCAACAAGGCCCCATGTTCGCCGGGACTGGCGCCGCCTTGTTGGGACGTCCTGCTGACTCCTGCGGGCGTGGACACGGTTCGAGCCTTGGTTCCCGCTGAAGAGGCCGACAAAGCCTTGCTCTTCATTCCCGTTGCAAAGCGGGATCTCGTGAGCGTGACCGGCATCACCAAGCAGGGCAACCTGGCCGACGTCGACTTCCTGTGGAAATGGGAGCCGTTGAACGAAGTGGGTGCCGCGCTGTACCCCGGCGACCTGCATTACATCTCTACCGTCGGGTTTCGCGACTACGATGACGGCTGGCGCATCATCATCGCCCAGAGCCCTCCTCGCTCGGGACAAACCCTGGACGACGCGCTCAAGAACGTCGAGCCCGCCCAGTGAACGGCCAGGCAAAGACCGCCCAAGCAAAGCCCGCCCAAGCAAAGACCGTCCAGGCGAAGACCAGCCCGGCACAACAACCAGGACCCGCCTCGGTTCCCTACGCCGCGAAGTGGCTCAAACCGAGTCGCATTCGTGCGCAGGCGATCGTTCTTGCTCTTTGCGTATGGGGGGTATGCACCGTTGACTTTGCGACGCCCGGTTTGTTTGACCGCGCCGGCAATATAAAATTCCAGGATTTTCTGCCGTCTTACATTGCCGCCCGATTGATTGCTCAGGGCCGCGCCACTGAACTCTACAACGAGCAGGTCACGGCGGACGCGATGCAAGCAGTCGTTGGTCAACCCATCCGCGTGCGCCTGCCCAATCTCTACGGACCACAGCTGGGACTCTTCTTTGTCCCGCTGGCCCGATTCTCGTTTCCAGTCGCCGCGAGAATCTGGGTCGCCGCCAGCCTTCTCATCCTTACCGGCTGTATTTATTTTGTATGGAGGTCTTGTCCAAGTTTACGTCTGCATTCCGGCACGGTCTTTATCTGCGCGATTGCTTTTCCTCCGCTCTTTCATTTTTTCGTGCGCGGCCAGATGTCCGCTCTCGTGCTGGCGTGCTTCACGATGGCCTCTCTTGCATTCCGCGCAGATCGTAGCTGGCTGGCCGGAGTTGCGCTTGGGTTTCTCGTCTTCAAGCCGCAGTTCCTGGTTGCCATTCCGATCGTGCTGCTGCTGTCGCAGGCATGGAAGCCGTTCGCCGGACTCGTCGTCGCGGCGGGTGCGCAGTTGGCTCTCACCAGAATCTATTTCGGATCCGCAGTGACGCATGCATACTTCGACGCGCTCCGCCACGTGTCACGCGGCGGCGTAGAACTTAGCCTTGCGCCCATCCAGATGCATTCCTTGCGCTCCTTCTGGTCGTTGCTCATTCCCTGGCCGGAAGTTGCGTTCGCGCTATACGTTCTGAGTTCCATTGTCGTGATTGGAATCGCTGCGGCCGTCTGGAAATCTTCACCATCGCTTGCAATTCGCTTTTCCGCGTTAACCCTCGTCGCGGTACTCGTTAACCCTCACCTTTTCGTTTACGACCTGCTGGTCCTAGCTCCGGTGCTGCTGCTGCTTGTGGACTGGACCCTGACGAATTCGCAGCCCGTGCTCTCTTCCACGCTGCAACTACTTTTGTATCTCGCATATATCTTGCCTCTGTTCGGACCGCTGTCGCGGTGGACTCACGTCCAACTCTCTGTGCCGGCCTTCGCGGTGTTACTGTGGGTTCTGTGGCGTCTTTCCAAAACCCCGCGCCACAAACTTGCCTCAAACGAATTCGGCGTTGTATAAACCTTCTTCCACCGGGACCCTATGCGAATCCACAAAACTGTGTTCATAGTCGTGATTGTCACAAGCTGTGCGCTACTTGGCGTGGCGCAAAGCAAACCTAAACTTACCCTCGACGAGTTTTTCAATTCGGTCAGCTTTCCCGCTCTTGAGATTTCGCCCGATGGCAATTCGGTCGTGATCGCAACCGAGCGCGCCGACTGGGACCAGCAAATCTTCCGCAAGGACCTCTGGCTTTATCACGACGACGGCAAAGGCTCGTCTCTGATCCAGTTGACGCAATCCGGCCACGACACGGAGCCGAGGTGGTCCCCGGACGGCCGCTGGATTGCTTTTCTCTCCGAGCGCAAGTCGGCCACCGAGAAGGATGGCGATTCCGATTCTGATTCGAAAGGCGAGCCCGCGCAGGTCTACCTCATCTCGCCCAACGGCGGCGAAGCGTTTCCTGTGACCCAGGGCGAAGAAGAGGTGAACACCTTTTCGTGGGCCGCGGATTCGCAAACGATTTATTTCGCCACCCGCCATCCCTGGAGCAAGACGCAGAAAGACGACTACAAGAAAGAATGGAAAGATGTTCTTCAATATCGTACCGCCGAGCGCGGCGATACGATTTTCGCCCTGGACCTGGCTGCCGCCCTCACGCGCCACGCGGCCGCGCCCGCGAAGGTGAAAAAAACAGTCAGCGATTCCGATCAAGAACCCGACCTGACTCCGGGAGCCCACGCCATAGCAAGCACTCCGTTGCGCGTGGATAGCCTGGTCACTTCGCCCGATGGCCACAAGCTCGCATATGCGAGCAACGCGATCAACCAGCGCCAGGAAAAGTACGAAGACGTCGAACTCTATACACTCGATGTGATGAGTGTGGGCGCGGGCGACTCGCCCGTGCATGCCGGCAGTAACGCGAATGCCGGAATCGACAGCGCCACCCTCGCCCAACCGCGCCGCATCACCAACAACCAAGCCGCAGAAGCCCGTCCGCACTGGGCCAACGACAGCCGCCACATCTTCTTCAGTGTCGAAGTCGGAGACATATCGGGCCCCTACCGCGACCTGCAACCCCATCTCTACTGGGTCGACACCGAATCGGGCAAAGTCGAACGTGCCCCGATAGAACATGCCCCGATCGAGCAATGGAGCAAAGATTTCATCGGCCCCGTCGAGCACTATGCCGTTGCCGCCGATTCGGTGCTGACTTCCGCACGCGTCGGCACTGAAGTCCAGATGTATTCTGCGGCCAAGCCCTCCGAGTCGCTGCACCGCCTCAGCGGATGGCCAGGCACGTACGCCGATATTTCGGTCGCAGCCCACTCCTCGCGCGTGGCCTTCGTCTACTCTTCACTCGGCAAGCCCGAAGAAGTCTATCTCGCAGACAGCGCGACCAAGCTCGATCAAGCGCATCCCATCTCCTCCTTCAACAAACTTTTTACCGAACGCGATCTTCCTCAGGGCAAGCCCTACCAGTGGAAAGCCGACGACGGTACCACGATTGAAGGCATGCTGATCTATCCTCCCGGCAGCTTCGAATCAGGAAAGCCGGAAGCCAAGCACCTTCCCATGCTGACCTTCATTCACGGCGGCCCCGCCGACGCCGACGGCAATCACTTCGAAGCCGACTGGTACCAGTGGGCCGCGCTCGCCGCCACCAACGGCTGGCTCGTCTTTGAGCCCAACTACCGCGGTTCCACCGGATACGGCGACAACTTCCTGATGCAAATCGTTCCCACAATCGTCTCGCGCCCGGGCAAGGACATTCTCGAAGGCATCGACGCGCTGGTGAAGGACGGCATCGCCGATCCCGATCATCTGGCCATCGGCGGCTACAGCTATGGCGGATACATGACCAACTGGCTGATCACCCAAACCACGCGCTTCAAGGCCGCAGTCACAGGCGCGGGCGCGGTCGAGCACGTCGGCAACTGGGGCAACGACGACACCACCTACGACGACGCCTATTTTCTGGGCGGACGTCCCTGGGAAGCCCAGCAGCGCTATCACGACGAAGCCGCCATTTTTCAGATCGACAAAGTCCGCACCCCCACGCACATGGTAGCCGGTGCCGACGACATCCGCGTCGCCGTAATGGAAGATTATCTGTTAGAGCATGCGTTGTATTCGCTTGGCATTCCGAACAAACTGCTGATCTTCCCCGGCGAAGGCCACTCCCTCTCGAAGAATCCCTGGCACGGCAAAATCAAAGTGCGCGAAGAACTGAAGTGGCTGCAAAAGTAC
The DNA here is from genome assembly GCA_003136335.1 of Acidobacteriaceae bacterium. The sequence goes on from PLEA01000586.1 coordinate 10,539, forward strand.
GGCGGCGTCCCAGCAGGGAACTGATTCGATCCGAAAAAAGACCCGAGGGTGCCCCACTCTAGTCGCGTTTTGTGCGACTAGGGTGGGGATTTTGACTTGAGTATATATATTCATTTGTTTTTACACCTTCGAGTTGAAATCTTTGTTTCCGTGAACCTGGCGCGGCTGGGTATGGGCGGGATATGGGCAAATGGCTCAGAACTTGCGCCCAGACGGGCAAACCTCGCCGAACGCGATCCAGAAGACTCCACCGCAACAGAGTTCGGGAGACGGCTACTACGTGTGGACTGGAAAGTACGATCTAACCCAGTCCGGTCCTGGAGGCATGAACTTGAGCGCTCCCATAACTCAGGAGAGCTTCCCGTATAGTACGCCAGTGACGTTCCGGGCTACCGGCCGCAGTCCGCAGTGCGCCTCGGGCGTGGCAGCGATGCGCGTCTATACTTCTCCGGGCGTCGCAGCTTACACAACGAACGGGGCAACTCTCGACGCAAACATTTCGTTTGCAGCGCCGAATTTGAACACCTAATTCCTATAACCCCGTAATCGTCGTTTACGACAACTGCGGCAAGGCGTTCAGCATGGCGGTCCCGATCATCGTTCAAGGTCCGCCGATGTCCCCCGGCGATCCGAACGTGGTGTCTCCGACCAATGGCGGCGTGGTCACCTCGCCGGTCCACTACGTGGCGAGCGCCAGCGCGCCGAATTGCAGTAAGGGCATCTCGGCGATGCGCATCTACACTGCACCGCGTGTCGGAGCTTACACCGTAAATGGTGCTTCGCTCGACACATACTTGAATACGGCAACTGGAACTTACAACGTCGTCGTACAAGCTTGGGATAATTGCGGAGGCGTGTACAAGACGCCCTTAACGATCACGGTAGAGTAGTCGTAATTTCGCCAACATCAGAGCAGGGCTGGCTCATGCGGGCCAGCCCCTGCGTTGCCGGGTTATAGAAGACGCTGACAGGCTATTCGTTTGCCACTCCCCACGATGCCGCTTTTCCGGCAAATTTTGCGTCTTGTGGCCTTCGCCCCTGTTCGGGATCACTCCAATTGCGGATAGAATAAACTGTGCACCCAAGGGCGCGTAGCTCAAACGGATAGAGCATCGGATTTCTAATCCGGCGGTTGCAGGTTCGAATCCTGCCGCGCCTACCAGTTTTTTGTTCCTGTGGCGCTTTCCTGCCAAATTTAGGTTTTCGGTTTGCGGTGTTCGCAGGTTGGAGTGTTCAGGCAGGAATCCGCCAGGCGGAGGCGCTCAACGGGCTTGCCGCCGAGGATGTGCGATTCAATGATTTCGTCTACGTCCGCTTCGGTGATGTGTCCGTACCAAACAGCGTCCGGGTAGACCACGACGTTAGGACCGTGTTCGCACTGATCGAGGCAGCCGGATTGATTGGCGCGCACTTTGCCCTTCAGCCCGCGCTCGGCTAGCTTTTGCTTGAAGAGCTTTTGCAGCCTCGCCTGCGCCAGAGGATCGCAGCACCCGCGAGGATGGCCGGCCGGACGCTGGTTTCCGCAGACGAAAATATGCTTTTCGAACTTTGGCATTGGCTCCTCGACGAAACAGATTTCGTGCCATCTTACCTGAGAGGACCCATAGCCTGAGCAAGTCCCGGTTGCGGGTTTCTTCTCGGAGGCGTCAGCCCCGATCTCGGCTCTGTTCAGCCGGATGAGGGATCTTGCGCGAGAGATATCGCGCATGCGTTGCCGGTCTGGGCGCGAGATCTTTCGCTCCGCCTGAAAAACGGCTACGCTCAGGATCACTCCCACGAGAACGGGGGAATTCGCTCTGCGCGATTACGGCCTATCGCGCGTTGCTATCGCCGTGGGGACACGATAAGATATTTCGTACACTTCTTCTCCGCTCTGATCCCAGCAATTTTTAGTGAGTCATGCTTGCGGGCAAAGAGTGTGCGACCCCGGGCGCAGCGCAGACATCTGCCTGCTTGAAACTTCCTGACGGAGTTGGCATTGAAAAAAGGCAGGACTGCGGTGATCGTGGGCGCCCAGTGGGGCGATGAGGGCAAAGGGAAGATCGTCGACGTGTTGTCGGAGAACTTCTCGGTCGTGGCCCGCTATGCCGGCGGACACAATGCCGGCCATACCGTCATCATCAACGGCAAGAAATTTATTCTCCAACTGGTTCCTTGCGGCGTGTTGCGCGCCGGATGCCGCAGTGTCATTGGCAACGGCGTGGTGCTCGATCCACTGGCATTTCTGAAAGAGGCGGGCACCTTGCGCGAAGCCGGGGTGAAGATCGACGGCCATCTTTTCGTTTCCAACCGCGCCCACGTGATCTTGCCCTACCATCGCATGATCGAACTGGCGGCGGAGAATGCGCCGGGACGTGTCAAGATTGGGACCACGTCGCGTGGCATCGGCCCAGCCTACGAAGACAAGATGGGGCGCCGCGGGCTTCGCGTCGCGGATCTGCTGGATCTGCAGTTGCTCAAGAAGCACATCGAGAATGCCGTGCGCGAGAAGAACATGATTGCGCATGCGCTCTTCAATACTGAACCCCTCGACGCCGACAAGATGTATACGGAATACGCGGACGCCGCGGCGAAGATCGCGCCGTTCGTCTTTGATACGGCGGTCCTGCTGAACCAGGCGTTGAACAATGGGGAATCGATTCTGTTTGAGGGTGCGCAGGGGACGATGCTCGACATCGATCATGGGACCTATCCGTTTGTGACGTCTTCGAGCGCGACTTCTGGCGGAGCAGTCATCGGTACGGGGGTTGCGCCCAATGCGATCAATTCGGTGATTGGAATTACTAAAGCGTACTGCACGCGCGTGGGCGAGGGACCGTTCCCCAGCGAAGACAAAGGCGAGGCCGGGAACAACCTGCGCAAACGCGGCAATGAATATGGCGCGGTCACCGGGCGCCCGCGCCGCACGGGATGGCTTGACTTGCCGCTGCTGCGTTACTCGGGAATGATCAACGGCACTTCGTGGCTGGTGGTTACCAAGCTTGATGTGCTCGATGAACTCTCCGAGATTCCGGTCTGTGTCGGTTACAAGATCGACGGAAAGACTACGTCCGACGCGCCTGCACAGGCTAGCGGCTACGACAAAATCGAGTGCATTTATAAAAAGCTGCCGGGCTGGCGGACTTCGACGGAGGGCATCACGGACTACGAAAAATTGCCCAAGCCGGCGCGGGAGTATTTGGCATTCATCGAGAAGGAGGCGGGAGCGAAGGTGGGCATGATCTCCACCGGCCCGGACCGCAACCATACCATCCTGGTGGATGAATTCGTTTCGGAGTTGAAGACGGCTGCGAGAAAAGCTTAGAATCGCTTCCCCGACAGACCAGCTAACGCGGGAGGAGTGAAACGATGGTGGTATTGGCAGTGACCTGGATGGCGAAAGTGGGGCACGAGGCCGAAGTCGCCGCGCTTTTTGAGAAGTTGACGGAACAGTCCCGCAAGGAGCCGGGTTGTGCGATGTACCAGGTGCATCGGCACAAGACGGAGCCGCGCCGCTTCTTCATTTACGAACAGTATAAGGATGATGCCGCGCTCGAGGCGCACCGCGGCGCGCCGCATTTCCTGCAACATGCCCGCAAGGATCTCCCCAAGATTGCCGATCGCGTGGAAGGACATCTGTACGAACCGCTAGGGTAGGGGTGGGTAGGCGCGGGCGACTCGCCCGCGCTTGTCGGCAAAACAATCGGATAATCGAGCGCCGAGCCGATCACTTTACTTTATCAATCATCAACTCGCCGCCGCTCGCGTAGCTTTCCTTGGAGACCTCATTCGCTTCCCGCCGCGCCCCGGCTTCTTCCACCAGCGCGTCGGTAATCCGCTTCGCGATCTTGCGCTTTTGATCGGCGGTACGGCCTTGCAGCATCGTGATCTGGACCACGGGCATCTGCGCAACTCCTCGAGTGCCAACATCCCTTCGGCTTCGCTTACCGCAGGGGTGACGGCTGCCATGCGGGCATTCGCTCGCACCTTGAGCCGCCGAGACGGCGGGCGCAACGATTATTTCGCGAGTTCGTATCCCGCGAAGAAAAAGCTTAGCTCAAAACGAGCTGTATCTTCCGCGTCGGAACCGTGGATCGCGTTGTGCTCGATGTTGGTCGCCCACTTTTTGCGGATGGTGCCGTCCTCGGCGCTGGCCAGGTTGGTGGCGCCCATCAGTTTGCGCAAGTCGGCGATGGCGTTTTCTTTTTCCAGAGCCAGCACTACGATCGGTCCGCTCGACATGAAGTCGGTAAGCGTGTTGAAGAATGGCCGCGCGGCATGCACGGCGTAGAACTGCTCGGCCTGATGCTTGGATATTTCCAGCATCTTCATGGCGAGAATGCGAAAGCCGTTTTTCTCGAATTGTTCGATAATGTCGCCGACTGCATTTTTGCGGACGGCGTCGGGCTTGACGATGGTGAAGGTGCGTTGCAGAGTTTTCATAGGTTCGGTCGTTGGTCCTTGGTCGTTCGTCGTTGGCGACGCTTACACGGGTTAACCGGGGCAACTGACAACTGGTTTTAAACGTGCACTCCCAGCGCTGCCGCGAGCGTCTCGCCGATCGCAGCCGGGGACTTCGCTACTCGAATCCCACAGGCTTCCAGCGCTTTCATCTTTTCCGCGGCCGTGCCTTTGCCGCCGGAGATGATCGCTCCCGCGTGTCCCATACGACGTCCCGGAGGCGCGGTCTGTCCGGCGATAAAGCCTACTACTGGCTTCTTCATGTGAGTCTTGACAAACTCTGCGGCGGTTTCTTCCGCGTTGCCGCCAATTTCGCCGATCATGATTACGGCTTCCGTCTCGGGATCGCGATTGAACAGGTCCAGCGCATCGATAAAGTTCGTGCCGATAATGGGATCTCCGCCGATGCCGATTGCGGTCGACTGGCCAATGCCGCGCTGCGTGAGTTGATGCACCGCTTCGTAGGTCAACGTGCCTGAGCGCGAGACGATGCCAATTGATCCTTCTTTGTGGATCGAAGCCGGCATGATGCCGATCTTGCATTTGCCGGGCGAGATAATCCCCGGGCAGTTCGGCCCGATCAGGCGGGACCGCCGGTTCTGCAGAAATTCCCACGCCTTCACCATGTCGAGGGTGGGAATGCCCTCGGTGATGCAGACGATCAGGTCGATTTCCGCGTCGGCCGCTTCCATGATGGCGTCGGCGGCGAACGGCGGAGGCACGAAAATGACTGTGGCGTTGGCGCCGGTCTTGTCGGCGGCCTCGCGCACCGTGTTGAAAATCGGCCAGCCTTCATGCGTGGTGCCTCCCTTGCCCGGGGTTACGCCGCCAACGACCTGTGTGCCGTAAGCGGCGCTGGCTTTCGCATGGAACGTGCCTTCGCGCCCCGTGAGGCCCTGCACGATCACGCGCGTATTTTTATTGACCAGGATTGCCATAGATAAAAATCCTCGCAGCTTCTTCTGCTTCTATCGCCATTCCGTTGCGCCGACAGTGCCTCGCGCCGCTGCGACCACCTTGTCCGCCGCATCCTTCATAGTGTCGGAGACGAGGAAGTTGAATCCGGAGTTCATCAGGATTTTCTTGCCTTCGTCGACGTTGGTTCCTTCCAGCCGTAATACAATCGGCAGCTTGATATTCGTCTTGCGCGCGGCTTCGACCACGCCGGTGGCCAAAGTGTCCACGCGCAGGATTCCGCCGAAAATATTGATCAGCACCGCTTTCACATTCTTGTCGCTGAGCAGGATTTCGAAGGCGTGCGCGACCTGCTCGGAGCTAGCGCCGCCGCCCACGTCGAGGAAGTTCGCAGGCATGCCGCCGGCGTACTTGATGATGTCCATGGTCGCCATGGCCAGGCCCGCGCCATTGACCATGCAGCCCACGCTGCCGTCGAGCTTGATGTAGTTCAGGCTGTATTTCGACGCCTCCACTTCCAGCGGATCTTCTTCGGTAATGTCGCGCAACTCACGCAGATCCGAGTGGCGGAACAATGCGTTATCGTCGAAGGTGATCTTGGCGTCGAGCGCGAAGATGCGACCATCCGTAGTGGTGATAAAAGGATTGATCTCGAGCAACGAGGCATCGGTGTCGAGAAAAGCCTTGTAGAGACTCGACAAGAACTGTACGGCGGGATTGATCTGCTGCGCCTTCAGACCCAGCATGAAGGCGATTTTCCTGGCTTGGAATGCCTCGAGGCCCATGCCGGGATCGATGTGCTGCTTCAAAATCGCGTCCGGATTTTCCGCCGCGACTTGCTCGATCTCCATCCCGCCCGCTGCCGAGGCCATGAACACCGGTTTGCCCTCGGCGCGGTCCACCAGAATGCCCAGGTAGAGTTCCTTTTCGATGGGCAGGGTTTCTTCGATGAGCAGGCGGCGCACGATGCGGCCCTCAGGACCGGTCTGATGCGTTACCAACTTCATGCCCAACATTTTGGAGGCGAGATCGCCGGCTTCGTTCACCGACTTGGCGATCTTCACGCCACCGCCCTTGCCGCGGCCGCCGGCGTGGATTTGCGCCTTCACTACCACTCCGCTCGCGCCCGAACTGAATAACTCTTTGGCGACAGCCTCGGCCTCATCTTGCGAAGCGGCCATCGCCCCGCGCGGCACAGTTACACCGTACTTCTTAAGAATTGCTTTTGCCTGATACTCATGGATTTTCATAATCACGGCTCGTCAGCTAAGAATCGGAAGGATCCAGCTTGCGGCGACGCACGGCGGCAGCAAACTTTTAATTCTATAGAAGGGCAGGGAATTAGGGCAAACATTGTGCTTCGGTTAGCAGGCGGGAAGGCGGGAATGGACCGCTTCCCAGCGCGGACTGCGACTTTCTCACCAGCTCTTACATCCAACGAATATCGCGACGAATACTCCCTCGGGGTTGGATCGTCGGGAGGTTTCCAGCGTGAAGATCGTATTCCTTAACGTCGCGCGTCCGCGGCTTGTGGTTTACAAAGGAACGACCGTCAATACTGGAATCTTCAAAGAGCCAGTCTCAGGTCCAGTGCGTTTGCGAACTTTGAACCTGGACGGTGACCGTCAGGCCGATCTCAGCGTCCACGGCGGCCGCGACAAAGCTGTATACGGCTACCCCTCTGAACATTATCCCGATTGGCGTCGAGAATTGTCCCGCGTTGTTCTGCCTGGGGGCATGTTTGGTGAAAACTTTACGACCATGGGTTTGGCGGAAGATGACCTTCACGTGGGGGATCGGTTTCAAGTTGGTTCGTCGATCGTGATGGTCCGTCAGCCCCGGACTCCATGCTACAAGCTGGCCGTCAAGTTTCAGCTGGATGACATTCTGGAGCGCTTTCTGCTCAGCGGTCGCAGTGGCTTTTACTTTTCCGTCGAGCAGGAGGGGACGGTTGCGGCGGATGATGAGTTCCAGTTGCTCGCGCGAAACCAGGACGGAATTACGATCTCCGAAATGAACCGGCTCTTTGTGCGGGAGAAATACAATCAGGACCTGCTTCGCAAGGCCATTCACACGAAGGCTCTGCCTGATCAGTGGCGCGAATATTTCTCGGGGCGATTGGGCCGACCGGCGGTCACGCGGTAGTCACGCGTCCGCGTCGCGGCTAGGTGTGGTCATGCCGTACAATTCCGTTTGACGAGATGATCCTCGACGCTCTCCATCGCATCGCCAACCATGCTCAATCGCTCGACCGCGTCGAGGCGCGAGAGGTGATGGCCGAGGTGCTCGCCGGGAAATGCACCGACGCGCAAATTGCAGCGCTGCTGGTCGCACTGCGCATGAAAGGGGAAACGGTCGAGGAAATCGTTGGCTTTGCGGAGGCGATTCGCGCGGCGGCGGCGCCGTTGCCGATTCGCGGTACTGAGGCCCTTGCCGTCAGCGGCACGGGCCGCGATGCACTGGCCGAAGAATCGCTGGTGGATACCAGCGGCACGGGCGGCGATGCCAGCGGCACCTTCAACATTTCAACCGCGACGGCGCTGGTGACGGCCGGGGCGGGCGTGCGCGTGGCCAAGCACGGCAATCGCAGCATCAGCTCCAAATGCGGCTCGGCCGATGTGGTGGAAGCGCTCGGCGTCAGCATCCAGCTTTCGCCGGAGCGCGCTGCGCAATGCTTGCGTGAAGTAGGAATTTGTTTTTTGTACGCGCCGAATCTGCATCCCGCGATGAAGCAAGTACAGACAGTGCGCCGCGAGCTGCGCATGCGCACTATGTTCAATTTGCTCGGTCCCCTGACCAATCCGGCGCGCGCTTCCGGGCAGGTGGTGGGAGTGTATTCGCTGGATCTCGTGGAGAAGTTGGCCGAATCGTTGAGCATGCTGGGCCTGCATCGGGCGCTGGTCGTGCACGGCCTCGACGGCCTCGACGAAATTTCAATTACCGGCCCAACGCGCGTGGCCGAGGCGCGCGAGGGTTCGGTGCGATCCTACGAAGTGGAACCGGAAGAGTTCGGCATGGCTCGCGCCACGCTGCAGGAAATTTCCGGCGGCGATGCCACGGAGAATGCTGCGATTATTCGCGCGATTCTAGGAGGAGAGAAGTCGGCCCGGCGAGACGTGGTTCTGCTCAATACCGCCGCCGCGCTCGTGGCCGCGGGCAGAGCGGATCGCATTGCGGACGCCATCCCGCTCGCAGCTAACTCGATCGATTCCGGCGCAGCGGCTCGAAAGCTGGAGGCACTGGCAAGCTTCACGTCAGCCAGTTGATCGTTTCAAATACTCCTCTGAACGCAGCCGAAGGTGCGTCCTTAATGGTGAAAATCTATTTTGCCTCCTGCGGGATATTGAAAGTGTTGTTCGTCGTATCGCTCTCGGGGACGCTGCCGTCGTTGACCACGATTTCTTGCGGAGGCGCGGGAACCTCCACGCGAATCACGGCCTTATTCTTGGCTTGAACCGTCAGCCGCCGCATGATCTCTCTGCCGGCAAATTTGACAATGATGGGAACCTCGGCTCCGGCCGTGCCCAGATTATCGAGAGTGATCGTCAGCATGAACGAACCGGTCATGGTTTTGCGCGAGAAGGCTGACTCCACTTTGAAGTCAGGCAGGCCGCGATCCCGGTAGACCCAGTCGTCGAAGAACCACTCCAGATCGCGTTGGGTTTGTGCCGCGATCAGCCGCGGCATGTACGAAGGTTCTTTGTCCTGCTCGGGACGGTAGGCGGCGATGGCCTTCTTTAGCGCTGGGTCGCCGACCATGTCGCGCAGCATCCACCAGACGCACATCGCCTTGCTGCGGTATAGTTCTTCATTCGTGGTATTCACCAGTGAGTGGTTTACTTCATCTTCGGACCTGGGTACCGTTGTCGGCTCTTCGATTTCGCTGAGCGCAAATCGGTGCAGCCCCATGTAGTCGAGCGCGGCCGGGCGTCCCTTCTCGCGTTCGAGGTACAGAGCCTGTGCGAAATGAGCCAGACCTTCTTCGATCCACGGACGAAACGACAAAAATGCAGCGTGCGTGAGTTGGTGGGCGGCTGCTATACCGGCCAGCTTGGAATCGCTGCCTGCGAGGGGCATCAGCAACAGCGTGCCGCTTTCGAAAGGTGCGGCCTTGGGATCGACGAGGTCGGCGGTTTTTGCTTTCTCGCGCTGTGCCCCAAACCAATCGGTGATGAAAGGACCCAACTTCTGCGCCTCGTCGGCAAAAGTTGCAGCGGAAGCGTCGTGACCAGGCAAGTAACGGACTTCAATCGCAGGCCGTTCCAATACCGAGTAGTTCGCGACGACGAGGGTCGGCGCATCTAAGCGTAATGGTTGGTAGGTGCAATCCCAGAGGAAGCGGGAGACGGCACCCATTGACTCTTGCATTGTGTCTAGGCACTTAACGCCGTTCAACAGAATCTGAGGTGGCTCATTGTTGTTGCTTGTCAGCGCAATCTGAGAACGCATCTTCGATCCAGCTTCCCGGTTTTTCCATCGCCCCAGAACCTCAAACAAACTGTTGCCTTCCGATAGATTCGCCACCTCGGTGGCGATCGGGTACCACGCCACGTAGCCGGCGCCGCGCACTGCAGAGAAAGTTGAACCGATCTGGTCCCAGTCCGTGCTGTTCGCCGATTCCTCCGGCGTCCCAATGCGAGTCAGCCTGGTTGCATCGAGCAGGATGACGCCTTCGTACGCGATCTCCAGTTCGATAGTGCCCTTGGGCGCGACCGCCTGCGGCAAAGTTACGATAGCTTCAGAAAGGCCGCCGGTGTGGTCGATGTCGGAAGTGTACGGCTGCGAGACGAATTGCAGCGCCTTATCGCCGGCCTTTACGGAGCGCCAGTCGAGCGACGACGAGATCTGCAACACAGCGATCTTCTGCGGAATCTGCGAATCGTTACGCAGAGTGATCTTCCCGCGGACTCCGAGGCGATGTTGTTCCGGCTCGACCTGAACGTTCAGATCGTAATTTGTGAAGCTGAACGCCTCGCGGTCGAGAGAAAAGCAATTTACCACAGAGGCGCAGAGCACACAGAGAAAACCCAGGCTCCTGTAAGCAGACTTCATTTCCGAGAACTTCATTTCGCGTCCGAGGAACCGTTCCTGGCGCGCCGCTGTCGCACGATTTCAAACAGGACCACAGCCGCGGCCACGGAAACATTCAGCGACGGCACTTTGCCCAGCATCGGAATCGAAACCAGAAAGTCGCACTTTCTCTTCACCAGGTCGTGCAGGCCTTTGCCTTCGCCGCCCAGAACCAGTGCGCAGTCCATGTTGTAGTCGATGGCGTCGTAGGTTTGTTTGGCGCGTTCGTCGAGACCGACGGTCCACACGTTGTGTTCTTTCAGTTCTTCCACGGTGCGGGCGATGTTGGTCACTTTGGCGATGGGCATGTGCTCGCTGGCGCCCGCGGATACCTTGGTGACGGTGCCGGTCACGCTTGCAGAGCGGCGTTCGGGAATCACGATGCCGTTCGCGCCGGCGGCATCGGCGGTGCGCAGGATCGCTCCCAGATTGTGAGGGTCCTCAACCCCGTCGAGCACGACCACCAGCGAATATTCCGCCCGCTTGGCGCTAATGACATCTTCGAGATCGTTGTATTGCTTGGCCGACGTGACGGCCACTACGCCCTGATGCGCCGCATTGCCGGCCAGTTTGTCGAGTTCGGTGCGCTCGAGGAAGCGCACTTGCAGTCCTAGCCGCCGGCAGTCTTCAATCAAACGCTGCAGGCGGATGTCGTGGCGCTCCTTGGCCATGCCGACCCATTCAAACGTCCGCCCGCGGGCCTTCAGAGCTTCGGTAACGGAATTGATGCCGTAGATGTAGTGCATGAGTATTCAGAAACCGATGTGGCTTCTCAATCTTGTCCTCTCGACGAATCCTCTGCCACGATACCGATTAGAACGTAAGGTAGATTTGAGCAGACTTCGGGGCAGGGCTGTTTCAAACAACGCGCCCCATGACTCCACGGAGTCCGGGGCGCTTTCGCTGCACGGTTCAAACAATCGACTTTCTCCCTAGGCATACGCAGAATCGACAACCTACTTTTCGATGTCGAAATAAATCTTGGTTGTGGCTCGGTATCTGACTATCTTCTTGCCATCCAGTTCC
>PLEA01000329.1 GCA_003136335.1 Acidobacteriaceae bacterium
GACAGGTGAGATAACTTCCGGTTAGCCGACAATTCGGAAGCTGTCGAATTGCAATCCCCCGCTAGCTATTTCGACGTATTGCGAACCGCTGGGATCCGAGCTAGGAGCGCCGAGTCGGCTTCCGGGAGATAACGCTGCAGCTGAGATCGTCCAGAATGGAGGACCTAGCTTCGCAAGCGTGGTCTCACCAACCTGGCGTGGCGGCTACCGAGCCTGGTCAAGTCCGACGCGGCGCACCAAGTCCGCAAGACGAGGGTCACCGCGGAGCGGATCAAAGAAGGGGTGNNACTCTGATGTACTGCAGGATCATTGAGTGTTCTTTGTAGGCGCGCTCGAGCCAGGCAAACGCCTGCTCGTTGTCGCCGAGCCCCAGATAAGCGTTCACAAAAGCGGCGGTGGGAACGTAACCTTTCTGCTGCCGTCGTTTTAATTCATCAAGGAGGCGGAGCGCTTCGGCCCGACGCCCGGCATGCGCGTAGGCCCTAACGAGCACGCCGATTACAGCCGGATTACGCTCGCTGAGAGCGAGCGCTTTTTCCAGCACGGGAATCGCTTCGTTCGGCTGACCGTTTGCAATCAGCGCGAAACCCAGAAACCAGCAAGACCAGTAAGTCGAGGCATCATCCTGGTGCACTGCCAGATCGCTTCGCAGTTCACGAATGGCTTCATCGTAGCGGCGCGACTGGAATAGAATCCACCCCATGGTATTGCCCGTAATTCCGATGGGGTCAAGTTCCCGGGCGCGTCGGGACCATGCGAGCGCCTCTTCCGTGTGCCCCTGACTCAGCAGCCAGCTCGAAAATGAGAGATGCGCCCCGGCGTCGTTCGGATCCAACTCGAGGGCGAGCTTGTATTCGCGCTCGGCGTCGTTCCACTGCCATTGCATCTGATACAAACTCCCCATCAGGGCATGTGCTCCAGGAAGCGCTGGATCTAGTTCCAGGGCCTTACGGACCGCGCTGGTTACTTTTGGCTGCAATTCTCTCGGAGGGGCCCCGCCAACGCCAGGCATGCCGAGTGCGCCATACGCCTGCGCCAAGCCGAGGTAAGCCGGTGCAAACGCCGGGTCCTTCTTGATCGCCTCCTCAAAGTAAGCAATGCTTTTTTGCGTCGCAGAAGGGCTGTTGCTTCTTTCGGCGAGCTGTCCCTTGAGAAAGTTCTCATAAACGTCCGGGGAGATTTGGCGCGCGGCGACAAGTCTGGCGCGTTCTGCACCGGTGACCGTAACCTCGACCCTTGCAGCGATCGCTTGTGCCACGTCGCTCTCCAGGGCGAGGGCGTCCCCGAGTTCGCGGTCGTAGGTCTCAGACCAGAAATGCTCGTCGGTAGCGGCGCGAATCAACTGGGCGTGAACGCGCACGCGACCGCCGTCGCGTATGACCGAACCTTCCACCATGGCATCCACACCGAGCATCTTGGCAATTTCTGGCACCGAGAGCTGCGTATTCTTGAAGTGCATGGCCGAAGTGCGAGATATGACGCGTAGCCCATGGATTTTAGAAAGCATTCCGATAAGCTCCTCAGTCATGCCGTCGGCGAAGTATTCCTGCGACGGATCTCCGCTCAAATTCTGCAACGGAAGTACGGCCAGGGAATGAATCACGCGACCGGCAGGAGGTGCCATGCGATGCCGCCATTCGCGCCAGGACCAGACGGCAACGGCAACCACGACGAAAAGTGCCACGGCTGCCTGAGGCCAGAGCCTCCGATGATCCGCGTTCCTTGCCACTTGCTCAGCCGGTGGGATCGCAACCGGCGCGGGATTTTCACTGCCGCTGTCGGCGGCGTCGACCGGCGCAATGAACCGGTAGCCCCGGCGCGCCAGAGTCTCAATGTAGAGAGGATGATCGGCGGAGTCGTTCAATGCGGCCCGTAGCCGTTTGACTGCCGCGTTAAGACTATGTTCGAAATCGACGAACGTATCCGCGGGCCAGAGCTTTTTCTGAAGCTGCTCGCGCGCAACGAGTTCCCCCGGGCGTTCCAGCAGTATCTTCAGAATGGCGAGCGGCTGACCCTCCAGTCGCACGCGAATTCCCTCCTTGCGCAGTTCGCCGGTGAACTGCGCAAACTCGTAGGCGCCAAATCGTATGACGTTGGATCGCGCTGGGCTGGCCACGGCTGCGGGAGTCCTAGGTTGGCACAAGTATATCTCTGTTCTTTCGGCTTTCGGCAGGGATATCACTTGAGCCCGGAAATCCTGCTCCACCAATAGCTTCCGCTGTCACCTACGTTTAACCCGTATTGTATTGACGGATTATGGAAGGGTGCTCGATAGTCTTGGCGCCCCGGATTTCAGGAGGACCGATGACCTACCCTGTCACAGCACGTCTTCGCTCAACCTTCCGTCGTTACGCCTTGCCCATTGCGGCTCATCGTGCCACTTTCACGACAAGGAAGCTGACCAGGAACGCGCCGATCTGCTGTCGGATGCCACGGCTTCCGGTCCGAGAACTGGTCGAATGCTAAGGAGAGTATATGAAACGCAAGCTGACTCAGACGATATTTGCGATGGCCATTGTGACATTATTAGCCGGCGCGGCGGTGATCAAGACACATGCCACCCCGCCGTCAGGGCTGACGAATGTCCTGTTGGCGCGTGGGAACGACAGCTCTGATGGGACCATCCCGCTTCAGGTCGGAACGGACATCGTCATGTCGCAGATCACGGTAGTTCCGGGCGGCTCTTCCGGCTGGCACTCCCATCCGGGGGGCGCGATCGTGGTCGTAAAGACGGGCTCGCTCACAGTTTACCGATCGATTGGCAGCCAGTGCCAGGTCGCCACTTACGGCGCTTACGGCGCGGGACAGGCGTTCGTCGAGCGACCCGGCGAGCTGGACGACGTCCTCAACACGGGCACGATCCCGTATGTCCTTTTCGTCACTTTCCCGCGTGTACCTGAGGGTGACTCCGCGAGAACCGACGAGCCGGACCCCGGCACGTGCCCGGGGGTGTGACGACCTGGCCGAGCGCGGCATCCTCTGCGGTGGGGACGTCGCACGACACTATCTGCGGGTCGCCCTGCCCACCTCGGGGAATTGCGCTTTTGTTCGCCTTCCTGATCAGTTCTTCACCGCCCATTACCATTCAGATCGCCAGGAGTTTTCTTTCGGCAGGATGCCTTGGCCAACGGCAGTCCAAGTTCTAAAATCGTCTCCTAGGGCGCGCCATAATAAAATCTGCCGGATTGACCAAGAGGTCTCGACTCGCTGCGCGCGGTCTAGGCCAAAGTTGGAACGAGCGATGGCTCGGGCCTTGCAATGACAACGGCCGTGAACTGCTAGGTACTGGCGGCCTCCTTGGGACGACTTTCGAAACTGATTCACAAAGGTGCAGGGTAGGACTGTCGCGGGCGGGTGCCTCTGGATGCCGATTGCGGGCGGACGACGAGCAACTCTGACCGTACCGCGCGACATCACCCGATCATTGATCGGTGGCATGGAGGCCATCGGTCATGAAGCGGAAACCGCACTCACGAAGAAAACGCACCACCACAAAATCTGTCCTGCGCCTGCCAGACCTCGAGCACGCCAAAGCCGCAGTCTTGAATAGCCTCACCAGCCTGGACGCCCAACGGGGTTATCGTCACGCCATCGATGAATTCGTTGACTGGTATTGTTCNNCTCGAATCCCGTCAACTTGCACCTGGCACCGTCAACCTACGTCTCGGTGCCGTGCGCCGGCTCGCATACGAGGCCGCCGACTACGGTCTCCTCAGCGCCGATTTGGCGGCTGGTATTCGCCGCGTTAAAGGCGTGAAGAAGTTGGGAGTGCGCCTCGGCAATTGGCTGACCGCGGAGCAGGGCCAAGCACTTTGGCAAGCACCCGATCATCAACGACTGAAAGGAAAACGCGACCGAGCATTGCTCGCATTGCTGCTCGCGTGCGGCTTGAGGCGGCATGAAGCCGT
>PLEA01000605.1 GCA_003136335.1 Acidobacteriaceae bacterium
GCAAGCGAATAGCTTGTGCTGCGCCCACCTTCCGGATTTCGCACCAGGATACCGCGTTCAACAAGGGCGGCGATGTCACGCAATGCCGTGTCGTGCGAACATTTCGCGAGCTTCCCGTATTTCATCGTAGTGAGCCTTCCCTCGAAGCCATCGAGCAAGCGGTTGACGACAAGACGCTGCCGTTCATTCAACAGAGAGTCCCCAAAGGTCTCCCAAAAGTGCGCTTTGAGGAGCACGCTTCCGAGGGTGGCTTGTGCTCCTTCAATGGCACGTCCCAGGCATCCCAGGAACCAATCCATCCACGGCGTGATGTCCATCGCCGCTTTCTGCGTCCGTTCTAGAATGTCGTAGTAGTCCGCACGCTCTTGCCAGATCTGGGCCGACATGCTGTAGAACCGTTGAGAACTTTGTTCGGATCGTGCGAGCGCCATATCGGCGATAGCTCGCGCGATACGACCGTTTCCGTCCTCGAAGGGGTGGATAGTGACGAACCATAGATGCGCGAGCCCTGCCTTCACCACCCAATCGCCTTCGGTATTTCCATTGAACCAATCGAGCAAGGCCCCCATCTCGGGTTCCAGTCTTTTCGCGGCTGGTGCCTCGAAATGAACACGTTCCTTGCCCATTGCCCCTGAGACCACCTCCATGGGACCGCCGGTGTCATCTCGCCAGGCCCCAACCCTTATCCGCTTCATGCCGCTGCGTCCAGTCGGGAACAGGGAGGCATGCCACGCGAACAGCCGTTCTGAAGTAAGCGGCTGATCATAGTGACGCGTGGCGTCGAGCATCATTTCGACAACTCCCTCCACGTTCCGATCCACCGCTTTAAGGCCATCAATATCCATGCCGAGACGACGCGCGATCGAGGAACGAACCTGCTCCGCGTCCAGCTTTTCCCCCTCGATTTCGCTGCCTTTGAGCACGTCCTGTGTAAGAGTGCGCAGGACGGCTTCCTGACGCAGCTTGAAACCCAGAGCTTCCATGCGTCCTAGCAAGCGGCCTTGCTCGTGCCGGACGCTTGCCAGCCGCTCTGACAAGCTCTCGCGGTTCCAGCGAAATCGGGGCCAGTCTTCTTGAGTATGGATATACCCAGCCATTCTACGCACCTCTTGCGTAGATTATAGCGGGCACTCTACGCAGCCGCAAGTATCCTACGCTGATCATGCGTCGAATACTCACGCTATTCGACGCATCGCTCTTGAATACCCCAAGAGACTCCAATCAGGGACTCTGTTTTCAGAGATCTTCGCACCTTGGTTTTCAACTGGCGCAGGCCGTATCAAGCGGGACGATTGGGGGATGCGACAGAGCCAACCTGTTGCCGGTCAAAGTAACTCCGGAGAGTTCTCCTCGGCGGACAGGTGCATGGCGTGAACCTGGCTCATCGGTTGCTCGGAACCACTCATCGTGAATCAGCGCTGTGAGTGCCCTCATCTTCTTCTCCTAATCTCTTGTCAGACAATCGCTGTCAATTTCCCGCATGATCGCCTCCGCCCGCTGCACTGAGGCCGCGACCAGATCGTCAGCGGTCTGCATGAGCAGGCTGGCAAGGATCGCTGCCATGATGGCGATCACGGGCTTGCAGCCTTCGTCCATCTTGGCAGTCTACAAGATTCGCCTTTCGTTCGCTAATTACAATTGCGAGACCAATTGTTAGCGTATACGCTATTTATGAGCCTTATGTGTATATATATATTGCTCGGTTGTAGCATTTATGCTATATTCTAGTCATAAGCTTGGCAGTCCAGATCGCTGCGTACAGGGACAGGGGATTCACCGGCGAGCAGGCCGAAGTCATCACGATGATGCGGGTTGCCGCTGGCGTGCTCTTCCGGGATTTCCCCGACGCCTTTTTATTGTTTGGCGGCGCGACGTTGTTGCTATTTCACGACAGTGTGCGTCACTCCGCAGATTTGGACTTGCTCCCGAGAGCGGACAAGCTACCAACGTCAGAGGATCTTCGTGGCTCGCTTGCGACCGGACTGGCCTCGGCGGCGGATGCTCTGAATCTAGGCCCGCTTCACGTCGAGGTTTCTGGCGACAAGATTCTGGTTAAGAAGCGAGACAACAGCCTTCTGTTCAAGGTGGACATCACTCGCTTTGGGTCCGTGCTTGAAAGCGAAGTAGAGGAGCACGCGGTTGAAAATTGATGAAGACAATGTCGCCAAAGTGAAGGCCGCTTCGCGCGATTTCCTCTTGCTCCAGAAGGCTGAGTGTTTCCTGTTGCGGAAGGTCATGAAAGCACGTCATGCCTTCGACATTTATAGCTTGAGACAGTCTGGCGTCGTTCTTAACGAGCAGCTAGAGAATCATTTGGAAGACACTCTAATGGGCAACGAAATTGAAGCGGCAGATATCGCCGCGAGAATTGCCCAGGTTGATGAGAAGCGTTGTAGTGAGCTGCGTGCCTTGTTGCCCTCGGAAGTATTCGAGTCGCTGGCGAAGGAACAATTCAGCCCTCTGCGTAACGCCCTTCGCGATTTGTACCGGCGCTGGTGGTAGTCGGAAGAAAAGAGGAATACGAATATGGATTGGGTAACTGTGATCCGCAAAGAGGCGCAGACCAGATCTATCCTTCGCACGGATGAACTGGCACGTAAGTACGGCATCATTCCTGCTGCTGTAACACAGGCACTCGCGCGCCAGGAGCAGAAAGGATTGGTCGAGCATGTCAGCAATAAAATCTACTACAACTGGCTTGCGCTGGATGGTTCTCCTCGTGATCTGGTGAATGTTCTGCGTGATGATGCCTATGTCTCGCTTGACTCCGGCCTCCGCGAATACGGAATCAGTACGCAGTCTCCTCGTACACTCACTTGTGTGACCACAGAACGCCCCAAAGAGTTCAAGGCAAGAACGATCACGATCAGCTACCGTAGTATCACTCCACGTCTCTATTGGGGGTTCGTGCGAAAGGCGACTCGATACGGCAGCTATCTGATAGCGGAGCCAGAAAAGGCAATCCTCGACTGGATTTATTTTGGTATTCAAAACGGAGCTGCACCCGCTCTCGACGAGCTTGATTTCGGCAGTGTTGACCGGCCCAAACTCTTGAACTATGCGCGCCGATTCCCGTCATCCACATATCTACACGTGCTACCGGCTCTAGTCGAAAGCGCGGGTGGCGTAAAGCCGGTTGGTGCCGGGGCCGGGGCAGGAGATTGACTACGCGCGGTATGATTGTTCGAGGCGGGAGGGCTACATGACCGAGATTGTGACGGCAAGTTCCCATGAAGTAGAAGGCGTGAAAATCGCGTTCCAAGTTGTGAAGTTCGCCGCCGACAAGTGGCTTGATTTCTCCAAACAGCGCGAGGCTCTGGCGGATTGCAACTCCCGATTGGATGATTGCCATGACGCTCGCAGCCGGTGTGTAGCAGGGAAGCGAGTTCTCGCCTACGTGCTACTATTTCTAGTCGGTGTTTTGCTCATCGGCTCGATGTTCTATACGATCACGGCGCGTTCACAGGTCTGATTTGATAACCTCGCACGCCGGCCAAGTACGCGAGGAGTGCAGTCGTGCACAGCAGGTATACTTCGCTGTCTTCAACGTTCCAGCTCATATGCCAAAGCTTCTAATTCAAAACTATGGCCTTTTCTGGACGAGAAGCAAGGTGTTCTGGGGCACTGGATTTGAAAGCCCCTCTTTGCGCTTCAAAGCTTTCAACCATTCCTCCACCTCCAGCGGTTCGAGGCTGAGCGCGACTCGGTTCCCCATCGTGGCAGCAACCGATTGCGGAGCACTCGCTTGTAACCTCTGATTGTCGTGTGTGCCTGTGGATGGATGGATTCCGTGGGCTCGCAGAAGATGGGCGCTTCGACAGCCGATTGTATATGGCAAATAGCGGAATCGATTCCTGAGTTGCTGATTCGGTAGTTTGGCAGGAACTCGACAATGGGACGAGACTAAACACGCCCGGCATGGGGTCAGCCGAACCCCTCTCTAGAGTCGGATGGTTTAAGAGCGTGTACTTGCAATATCTAAAGAATTGCCCTCACGACGCCGCCATCTACTCGCAGCGCTGCCCCGTTCGTCGCCGAAGAAAGCTCACTGGCCACGTAAGTCGCCATCGCCGCGACTTCATCCACAGTGGCAAAACGCTTCAGCAGAGACGATGGCCGCACATTCTGAAAGAACTCCTTTTCGATCTCTGCCTTCGACTTGTTCTCCTGCCTTGCCATCGCCTCAACAAAGTTACCCACGCCCTCCGATTCCGTCGGCCCCGCAAGAATGCTGTTCGACGTCACACCGGTTCCAACTACCGACTCCGCGATCCCTCGCGCCACGGCAATCTGTGCAGTCTTTGTCACTCCGTAATGCACCATTTCCGCCGGAATCTGCACACCTGATTCGCTCGAAATGAAAACAATGCGGCCCCAGTTCCTCTTCAGCATTCCTGCGAGGTAGTGTCGCGCCAGTCGCACTCCGCTCATTACGTTGATCTCGAAAAAGCGGTACCAGTCCGCATCGGGGATCTCGGCAAATGGCTTCGGCTCGAAAATGCCCACGTTGTTCACCAGCACATCCACCGCGGGAAGTTTCGCAATCACCGCCTCTGCGCCGACTGAACCTGAAAAGTCCGCCGCAATGCCATCAACCTTAGCCGTTGCAGCATGCGATCGGATTGCCCGCATCGCCGCATCCACGCGCTCTTGCGTGCGTCCGTTCACGTAGACACGCGCCCCTTCGCTCGCAAGTGATTTAGCGATGGCAAACCCGATGCCCGCCGTCGACCCTGTTACCAAGGCGGTTTTTCCAGTAAGCTTCAGATCCACATCGCCCTCCTAGAGAACCAGCTCCTTTTGATTCACAATCCGTGGCAAACGGTTCTCCCACGGCAGCGGCATGTTCCTGTCGACAAATACGGAGCACGGTGCCTGATGAGCATTCGTCACGCTGTTACCTGCCGTGCGATGCAGCTTCTTCGATCAGAGCCGCAACTTCCTTCGAATGGGAGACGTAGACTGAGTGGCTCGCGCCAATAACTTCGACTTTGTGGCTATTGGCTCGCGTGGCATACCACCGTTCGAGGAGCCAACTACGGCTCTCGCTCGCCTGGTTGAGGAAGGCGAAGCAGGCTGTGCTCCTAATTCCAACACGGAGATACGAACCACTAACCGCCTTGAAGTGAGAGTTGTCGTCCCTTCACCCATTCCTGCCGCATGCGCTCACCCACTTCCTCAAAGTTGGGATGTTCCTTGATGTATGACCGAAGATCGGTTTCGGTTTGCGAAAGGGAGTCCGAGACACGCTCAAGGATCTCGCGAATTTTAGCGGGCGTGCCCGTCATTCGTGTTTCACCGAGCCGACGGAGAACTTTGCTGTCGGGCCACTGGGTTGTTCCGTTGAGCGTAAGCGCCAGACTATCCTTCGGCAGGTAGATGGCAGTCGTTACGAGATCATAGACCGGTGCAAGACGAGCTTCACCGAGCACGTCGCCATAGACGATGCCGAAATTCTTGAGGTGAGCATCGCCGTTGCGTAGTGCGCAATTCAGCACGATCAGCGTGAATAGTTTTTCAACATCTGCGAGTACGGCAGGTGAGTTTGCGAACTGCTGAAATCGCTTCATGACTGATGTTTCGTAGCTGCCGCGATACTTCTCATCCGTTCTTCTTGCGTTCAGGACGCAAAAATCTTCAAAGCCCCGGTAGGTACCATCTGGGCGCAAGTCGAAACGGTCAATGACAAGGGCCATTCCGTCTTCTGCGAGCCGATACCGAGGTACGTTAAGCCCGCAACGCTCAGCGGCCTTCAGGCAGAAGTACTCGTTCGCAGCGAGCTGAGGAAATTCGTTCGGCTCCCAGAACTTCACGATGTGCGTTGCACCTCTGTAGCTCGGGGAAAGACGGGGCTCCGTATTCGCCAGCGTGGCAGATGCGTTCTCGTCTCGCACGAGGATCTTGGGCTGGACACCGCTGATACCGGAAAAGGCTGCAAACTTCTCAATGAGGTAGCGAAACAAGTCTCCGTCGCGACGACTCGCCAAAATCTCGTCTACCGATTGAAAAGGAACATCCTCGTTGAGCCGTTCCTTGTCGCCGGTGTACCGTATGCGGCCTACTTGTGAGCGGCCAACAATGGCGAGCAGATCAAAATCATCGAATGTTCCAGTCGCCTTCGCAAAGGCGAGTCGCAGCCGTTCCCGCAACGCGCCTTCCGGGAGGTTCATCTCGAAGATCGGAGCGAGGCCAAAGGGCACGTCCCAGGATGGAAGCCGCACGGGCATGGTAACGGAGACGGCGCGCTCGGGGACTGTCTCTGGCAAGTACGCAAAGGCACTTCCGCGATCCCGCTGCCTGTCCAACAGTCCCGCCTCAGCCGCGTCTGTCCAGACCTTTATCATCACGATCCTCTTCTAAGAGTTCGTCCAGAGTGGGCCGTTGCAGGTTTGCCTCTTGTAGTTTCAACTCTAGGCCGAGCGCCGACAAGATGTTGGCGACCTTGGAAAAGCCAAGTTCACCGGATCGGCCGTTCTCCAGCGCTTCGAGCGTCGCCCGGCTCACACCGGCTTTGTGGGCCAACACGGATTGACTAAACCCGAGAGCCTTCCGCCTAGACCCGATCTGAGAGCCAATGGAGTGCAGCTTCAACATGAGTGTGCCTAATATACTAGGCATAAAGTAGCTCTGTCAATAGTATGCCTAATATACTAGTCACTAATCGAAGAAACGGGATCGTTGGATGACTGGAGAGTTGTCACGCGAACAAGCCCCACGCAGCCAGCCACTCGCTGCTTGGCCAGACGACCGGCATCTAATAGACGGAACCTTCCGGCGCGACACCCAACGGGTCCGCAAACTGTGAGAGTATTCCTGATCGAGTCACAAATGGTAGACGGCGACAATGGCTTCACGTGAACGAATCTGATCCCAAGCTCCTGGACCCGCAGTCTGCTGAGATGCGGCGCTTGCGTGAAGAAAATGTTCGTCTACGGTGTCTTTTGCAGGAGCACGGCATACAGATGCCGGCGGTGCAGTCCACTAACGGGATGCCCGTCGCAACGAACGCACTGCCAAGTGCTCATATTCCTGACTTGAAAGCTGAACAACGAATCGCATTGTTCCGGAGCCTCTTCCACGGATGCGACGATGTTTATGCAGTTCGCTGGGAGAACACCGACGGGCGATCTGGGTACATGCCCAAGGCGGATCGTGACTGGAAGGCCTATCTTCGCGCCAAAGACGAGAACCGCAAGAAGGTTGACCGTCAGACTCGGAAGTTCAGACCGCTGACTGACGAGGTAGTGCGTGGGCACCTCGTCGGAGATCACACCATCGGCATTTATCCGCTGCTGCAGGATGAGACCTGCTGGTTCCTCGCGGTCGATTTCGATAAGAAAACATGGCAAAAGGATGCCACTGCGTTTCTGGCCGTATGCTGCGAACTGAACGTGCCAGCGGCAGCACTAGAGCGTTCACGCTCAGGAAACGGTGGCCACGTGTGGATCTTCTTCGACCGAGCGATCCCCGCAACCACCGCGCGAAAACTCGGTTGTGCAATCCTGACTCGTGCTATGGAGTCCCGTCACCAACTTGGACTGGACTCGTACGACCGTTTTTTCCCCAACCAAGACACCATGCCAAAGGGAGGACTTGGCAACTTAATCGCTCTGCCTCTGCAAAAGCTTCCTCGCGCAGGCGGAAACAGCGTCTTCGTAGATGCGGAGTTTCGTCCGTACGGTGACCAATGGGCCTTTCTGGCGAGCGTGAAACGGATGTCCATTTCCGCTGCCGAGGTCGTCGTTCTGGAAGCCCAACGAAGTGGAGACCTTGTCGGAGTGAGAATCAGCTCTGCAGAAGATGACGTACAAGATCCTTGGACGTTGCCACCATCCCGAAAGCGAGCAGAACGTCCAATACGCGGCTCCTTTCCGGAAGGAGATCGCCCGGCTGCTGAACGAACAGCGCCGAGTGGAAGCGGCAAAACGAAGAGCGGAAGACGAGGCAAACCGGGCTCGGTATCTCGATCAACTAGGACGACGCCAACTGGAAATCTGGAAACAGGTTGCAACGCATATCCAGATGCGGCAGCCCAAAGATTATGACAAAGCGGTCAGTTTGCTAACCGACCTGCATGATCTCGCAGTCCGCCGCGGCCAGACGGTAGGATTTCAAACAGAACTGGAGAAGATCCGGCAAGTACACGCCGCCAAGGAGAGCTTCCTGCGTCGACTTGCCGAGGCAAACTTGTAGGTAGCAAGCAAGTTCTCATGGCTCGCCAAGTGTGCCAATCGCAGACGTGTCTCAACAGAAGGGTTCACCCCAAGAGGGTGTGCCATAAGTGTGCCGTACGATTTGATGCCATATGCGCTAACTCGCGTCTTTTCAATACCAGAGCAGATTGCTTCCGTGCGGGCTTGATTGTCGGTAAGTTGTTGACTCTTAAAACTGCTAAGACGTGGAAGACCCCATCAGACGCGACCTACTCTTAATCAGTAGGTTGAAGGTTCGATTCCTTCCGCGCTCACCACTCTGTTCGTTGCGAAGTGTTTACAGAAGTCCGTGCTGTCGGCTAGAACCGCGTTCTGATCGGGCTCAGATATAATCGGAACATTCTCCCGCCTATGCGAACCCGCCTTGGACTGTGGAGCGGTCTATTCCTGGCTGCAATCGCGTTCGCTCAAAATGTTTCTTCCAAGCCGCAACCGGCGCAATCCCCGGTTCCACAGTTTGAAGACATCGCGCAGAAGGCGGGGCTCACCGTTCCGCATATTTCTTCTCCCGACAAGAAATATATTGTGGAATCGATGAGCGGCGGCGTCGGACTGATCGATTGCGATAACGATGGCAAGCTTGACATCATCACCGTCAACGGATCGACGGTGGAGCGCTATCGCCAGGGCGGTGATCCGATGATCACGCTCTATCATCAGGACGCCGACTTGAAGTTTACCGACATCACTAAAGCAGCCGGACTCGCGCGCACGGGCTGGGGGATGGGCATTGCCGTCGCGGATTACGATAACGACGGACTGCAGGACATCTACGTCACGGGGTACGGAGGCAACGCTCTTTACCACAATCTGGGCAACTGCAAGTTCGAAGACGTGACCGAAAAGGCCGGGGTGGTTGGCGGCGGCTTCAGCACGGGCGCAGCCTGGGCCGACTACGATCGCGACGGCCGCGTCGACCTTTTCGTGTCGCGCTATGTGCATGTCGACATCGACAAACTGCCGGAGTTCGGCAACGATCCGCGCTTCTGCCTCTTCAAGACTCTGCTGGTGCAGTGCGGGCCGTGGGGCATGCCCGGCGAATCTGACATGCTGTTTCACAACAAGGGGGATGGCACGTTTGAGGAAGTCTCCAAAAAAGCCGGAGTGGACGATCCGCATCATTATTACGGGCTGGGCGCGACGTGGGGAGACTATGACAACGACGGATGGCCTGATCTTTATGTGGCCAACGATGCGGGACCGAATTTTCTCTACCACAACAAGCGTGACGGCACTTTCGAAGATGTTGGCTTGCTTTCCGGCGTAGCTCTGAGTGGCGACGGCGTGCAGCAGGGCTCCATGGGCGTGGCATGGGGCGATTATCTGCACGAAGGGCGACTGGCGATGTTGGTTACCAATTTTGTGGAGCAGGGATCGNNTCTTTCTTCGATATGGATAACGACGGCTGGCTCGATATTTTTATCGCCAGCGGCCACGTCTACCCGCAGGTGGACAGCATTCCCGGAGGTACGCAGTACCGGCAACCGCTGGTGCTGCTGCGCAATCATCGCGACGGAACGTTTGAAGATGTGTCGTCGACTCTAGCGAAGTTGCCGTTGCAATCGAGCCGGGGCGTGGCTTTTGGCGACATCAATAATGATGGCAACGTCGACATTGTAGTATTGAATGTGGGGGCGCCGCCGTCGCTGCTGCTGAACCACGGTGACAGTGCGAATCATCGCGTGTTGTTCAAGCTAGTGGGAACCAAGAGCAACAAGGCGGCGATCGGGGCGCGGGTTACGGTGAAGGCGGGGTCTGTGGTTCAGATCGACGAAGTGCGCGGGGGTGCCAGTTATCTTTCGCAGAACGATTTGCGGCTGCATTTTGGGCTGGGAGCGAACGACAAGATGAGCGAGGTGAGCATTCGCTGGCCGAATGGGGAAAGCGAAGCTTTGCGAAACGTTCCGGCGAATTTCATTTATACGATCATCGAAGGTGCAGGAATTCAGCAGAAGGTCGCTCTGCCTCCTTTGCCGCGACGCTGAAATCTTTTTGATTTGTTGAAGCTGTGGTGTCCGCCGTTCTCGCCGCAAAATAGTAATTGCGATCTTGCGACAACAACGTTTTGGAGTCGCTAATTAAAGACAGGGCTAGCCTTCACTGGCGGCTTTATTTCAAGCCAAGCTCGCCATCGTACTGTTGGATAATGCCATAGCATTCGCAGGCGGAGTTTTCAAGTTTCTTGCGATTCACGATCTTCACTGCGCTACGGGTGTACTCGATGATCTTCTTCTTCTGCAAAACACCAGCTGCAAACGTCACGCTAGGACGATCAGTCCCTAGCATCGTTGCGAGAAAATCATGAGTGATGGGCAGCGATCCTGAATCTACTCTGTCCTGAGTCATTAGCAACCACCGTGCAAGGCGCTGCCCAAGATCGTGCAGCCGATTACACGCCGCTGTTTGTGCAATCTGTATACCCCGAATTGCGGCATAGCGGCTCAATATCCATTGGAGGTGTGGAGCAGATTCCAGCGTGTTCTGCAAAGCTCCGACCTCGACCCGAAACCCATCCCCCGTGATTTGCACCACTGCTTGATGCGGGCTCCTGGTCAGGCCAACAGCTGCCAGTGTCCCCGTAAAGCCCTCCTTTCCAACTATGCCCGCTTCGGCGGTTTTTCCGTCCTTCATTACGACTACAAGAGAAATCAAACCTCGATTCGGGAAATATGCGAATTCTAGCTTTCTAGCTGGCTCGTGAAGGACTAGATGATTTGGCAAGCTGACGTATTCGAGATGAGGGCGCAGTAAGGTAAAGTCGCTTTCGGAGATCGATAGAAGTATGAGACTGCTGACTGGTTTCCCTTCGGTATTCGTCCGCTCGCGGGGCTGCACGACCTGGAGGCCTTTGCCTGCCATAAACCGTCCTTCGGG
This sequence comes from Acidobacteriaceae bacterium, assembly GCA_003136335.1. The sequence continues at coordinate 11,088 of PLEA01000605.1, forward strand.
TAGTGATGTGCGGCGTCGAATTGCCGGGAAAAGACCGTGACTAGTTCGCTCTGGATGTCGCTGCCAACCGGGACTTCCCTCTACGCTCACCGTCTAACGCACAGCAAAGCTTCTCAATCAGGATCATCAGCTTCGCCGGGTCCATTTCTTTACTAGCCTGTTCTGCAATCGGTAGCCAATCTCCATTTTCAGGGTGCTGGGCCATGGCGGGATTCCCTTCTTACTACTCAGGAAGTTACCTTGGATTTAAGGCCGAGTCTGAGCAATAACGCACATTCAAACAAAGGATACATGGCCCAGAACGCGCTCATGAGTGGTAGAGCGGGCCTTTGGAGCGTTACCCAGGGTAGCCAAGAAGAAAAACAGTTCCCGTGGGTGCTTCCGCTAGTTAAGCGAGGCCTGAAATCCTGGGGCAAGCGCCCGAGCAAAAATCTTCTGGTTATGTAGGATGCCCGACAGACCATCAAAATCGGCGCATGTAGACTGCGCCCTTTATGCATCTTCCGCCGCATCCAGGCGAGTGACGTTTTTCTGCCGGAATCAGGCAGTACACAGCTGAGAAAGGGGCAATTAATGGCGGACCAGGACGCTTCGTCCCGATGACAGCAGGCGGGTACTCATTGGCGCAGCGACCGAGGCGGCCATGAGCCGGAAGCTGGTATGGATTGAGCGGGACCGTTTTCGGGGTTTTGGCTGCTCCGAATGTGGCTGGCGGTTCAAACCTTCTGGTACTCCTGCCAGAACATCTTTCGCTGAAATGATCCGCAACTTCCAGTTACAGCGCGACAAAGAGTTTAGATCCCACGTTTGCGCCTCCAAAAAGAGTTAGGTACCGTCGGCACGCGGAGCGCCCCTATTCGATGCCCAGTTGTTTCTGGATTTGCTCCAGCGGCACGCCCTTCGTCTCCGGAACCATTGTCTTGACCCAGACGAGTTGCAGAACCATCATGCCGGCAAAAAACGAGAAAACGTAACCGGGCGGGAAGGCGGCGACCATCTTCGGGAAGAAGGTTGTGAGCGCGGCGGCGAAGATCCAGTGGGTGAAGCTGCCAAGGGTCTGACCTTCCGCTCGATGTCGATTGGGAAATATCTCAGAGATAAAAACCCAAATCACTGCTCCCTGGCCCACTGCGTGGGCGGCGATGAACGCGAAGATGCAAACCGGCACGATGGAAAGATGAGTTGTAAAGAAAGCCCAGGCGGCCAGGCCGAGCGAGGCGATGTAGCCGAATGAGCCAATGTAAAGAAGCGTGCGCCGGCCTAGCCGGTCAATCAGCCAGAGGCCGACAAAAGTAAAAACGAGATTGGTGACGCCGATCCCGATGGATTGCAGCAACGCTGCTTTTGCGGCGAGACCCGTCAGTTCAAAGATGCGGGGCGCGAAGTACAAGATCGCATTGATGCCGGACATTTGGTTGAAGAAGGCAATTAAAATAGCGAGCAGGATTGGTTTGCGCAGACGCTTCGTCCAGAAATGTACGGATGATGCTTTTTCGGACGATGCCGCGATGATCGTGTCCGCCTCGGCTGTGAGTTCGGCTGGCGAAGCGTCAGGTTCGATTCGTTGCAGGACTTCGAGACCGGCCTCGCGATCGCCCTTTCTACTGAGCAGCCAACGCGGACTTTCGGGAAGGCCGATGCAGAACGCGGCGTAGAGCAACGACGGAAATGCGGCCACACCGAGCATCCATCGCCAGGCGTTTGCGCCGATGCCGGCGAGCAGCGCGTTCGAGACGAAAGCGATCAGGATGCCAAAAACAATGTTGAACTGGAACATGCCCGCAAGTCGTCCGCGATGCTTGGGCGGTGCGATCTCCGAGATGTACATGGGGGCAACCACGGTGGAGATGCCGATGCCCAAACCGCCGATGACGCGCGCCAGGATGAAAACGGAAACGTTTGGCGCCAGACCGGAGCCCACGGCACCGATGAAATAAAGAACGCCGATCCAAAGCAG